>JAODBQ010000251.1 GCA_025464045.1 Ilumatobacteraceae bacterium | reverse complement strand
ACGTCGCTCCCGCCCGACGTCCGCCAGGCAGCGCCCGTCACGGCCTGCCTCGACTCTTTGCGTCGGGCCGGCCTGCACGTGGTCGGCTACAACCACCCGTCGGAGATCGCGGCACTGCAGCGCACGTACGCCATCGACTTCGTCGCGGTCGCCGAGACGACCGAAGAGGTGTTCGGCCGGCCGTTCGTCCCGATCAACGCGATGCTCGACTGGGCGCACCGGCGGTCCGTTCCGGTGCTGCTGATCAACGCCGACATCACGCTCGCACTCGAGCCGTGGGAGCTGCGACGGATGCGCTGGCTGGCGCGCGACGGCTTGTGCTACCTCTCCCGGTACAACCACGACGGTGATCTGCAGCGGGCGTGCCGGGAGCCGTGGGGCATCGACGGCTTCCTCCTGCACGGGGTGGACGCGGCGCTGTTCGCACCGTCGTTCATGAGCATGGGCCAGCCCTTCTGGGACTACTGGCTGCCACACGTGTTCAGTCGCCACGGCCGGCCGTTGCACACGGCCGGATTCGCCGCGGCCTACCACCGCAACCATCCGACGCAGTGGTCGTGGGAGAACTGGCACCGCTGCGCGCTGGAGTTCGCGCGGGTCACGGGCGAGGACGACGTCGAGCGGCTCGGCGACTGCCACCTCTTCTCGATCAGCACCCGCCAGGCGTTCGAGGCCGGCACGAACGTGCTCGCGCAGGCGCCGACGGGCATCCAGCAGTGGGTCGAATCACAGTTCGCCGACGGACGGCCGAAGCTGTTCGTCGAGCTCGGCGCGCACCGCGGGACCGACACGGAGTGGATGGCGCGCCTGGCGAACGTGCACATCCACGCGTTCGAACCGGACCCGCGCAACGAGCAGCCGCCGCGCCCCAACGTGACGATGCATCGCGCCGCGATCTCCGACAACGACGGACCTGGCTCGTTGATCCTCAGCGCCGAGGGGTGGGGCAGGGAGTGGACCTACTCGTCGTCGATCAAGCAGCCCAAGCACCACCTCGAGCGATATCCGGTGACGTTCGGCGGGGCGGTCCCGGTGGAGATGGTGACGCTTGATGCGTTCTGCGCGCGTGAGGGCATCGGCTGCATCGACTTCATCTGGGCGGACATCCAGGGTGCCGAGGGCGAGATGATCCGCGGGGGGCTCGACGCGCTGTCGCGCACCCGCTACCTCTACACCGAGTACTCCGACGACGAGCTCTACGACGGCCAGGTGACGCTCGCGGAGATCCTCCGGCTGCTCCCGCAGTTCCGCGTCGTCGAGCTCTGGCCGGACGACGTCCTCCTGGTCAACACATCGCTCTCCTGAACGTTCGCTCGCCCTGACCCGCCACCCAGCGGATCACGTCGGGTCGGCGTCCGGGCTCTGCGCGTGGGTCGTGGACCGCAGCAGGACAGCGCCGGCCGCCGTCAGCCGCTCGTGGATCGCGGCCATGCCCGGCACGGCGCTCACCATGAGCACGACCGGGTACTGGGAGAACTGCGCGTAGCCGCCGTGCTGCGGGTCGTTGACCTGCACGATGTAGTCCTGGTTCCCCGACCCGGCAACGTAGTAGAGGCCTCGGTACGAGCTGTCGCGTCGTCGCAGCTCGATGCCGAGGAGGGTCTCGACAGCGGCGGCGACCTCGTCGACATCGGGTTGCTCGAACCCGTACACGTCGAAGCGATCCGTGGTCACTTCGCGACCGGATCAGGCTTGAGGAGCACTGCGGCCCGCTCTGCTTCGGTCGAAGCCTCACCGATCGGCTTCCTGAGTGCAGCCGCATTCTCGAACAGCATGATGTTGACCTCTCGTGGCGCTGCCGAGCCCTCGGCGGTGATGCTCTCGCTGAGGTTGCGTTGGAACTTCCGCAGATCCAGCTCGGCGATCTGGTCCGGGTTCAACGGTCCGATGCGCCGCGGACTCAACGACACGTCGTATCCGAGCTTCTCGGCCTTCTTGAAGAGTGCACGACCAGAGATGGCCACGTCCACATCGCTCGCGACGTCGTACGGCAGGTGCCGCTTGTACGAGATGCCCGACAGCGAGCTTCCCTGGAGGTACGCCTCAGCGGTCGGATCGACCCGCTTGAGCGCCTTGCGCAGCTCGGCCGCGGCCGTTTCGCGGAACTGACCGAACTGTTCGGCGGACTCGAAGCCGAACGGCACGCCGCTGCTCTTCGTGGTCCTCCACGCGTCCATCTGCACCGTGAGGTCGGCGACACCCATGCCCTTGGTGTTGCCGCGCAGGTTCATGAAGGCACGGATCTCGTTCTCGTTCATCCCCAGCTTCAGACCGTGAGCGACGACGCCCTCCATCTCGACCACCGCCGCAGCATGTGCGGTCTTCAACGCTGCCATCTCCTCGACGCTCAGCTTCGCAACGTCGCCGATGAGGTCGACCGCCTCGTTGGCCTTCACGAACAGCTTGAACTCGCGGATGCCACGTCGCGCCGACATGTACACGGCGAAGACGAACCGACCGAACTCCTCCGCACCGGGGATGATGACCATCCGCAGCATCGCCGGTGGCCGGAAGACGCTCCTCCACGCCGCCCGCGCCTCCGCTTCCGCTTCCGCCGCCCTGATGATGCTGGTCTTGACGCTCTCCTGGACGTCGGCGATCTTCGCCAGCTTCTGCTCGAGTGACACCACGTTGCCGGCCTCGGGCCCGAGGTTGAACGCGGCGATCGCAGGACGCAGCTTGGGCAACGCCGCAACGAACACCCCGAGATCGATCCCGGCTCCGATCACGGCGACGATGACCCATGCCATCGTCGGGTCACTCGAGGTCAGCTTCGCCCCGTGCGCGGCCGACTGCGTCTCGTAGCGCCGGTACTCGTCGATCGCCTGGGCGGCACCGATGCCGAACGTCACCCCAGCGGCGAGCACGGCGACGGTGCCGCCGCCACCGGTGAAGATGCCCGCAGCGATGGCGATCACGGCCAGGATGAGCTGTGGGATCGCTTCCGTGAAGTGCACGTCGCTGATGTGGTCCTGAACGATCAGGTCGAAGATCGTTCCCTTCTCGATGCTCTGGGCGTTGTACGAGGATTGGAGGAGAACGTCCAACCCGTAGATCATGGTCGGCTTCGACGTGAGGTTCGCCCGTGTCTCGGCGACGTCCTTGCGCCTCGCCGCGATGTAGGCGAGGAGCTGCGCCTGCGTGTCGGCAGTCGTCGTCGCACCCGCGAGCGCTTCACGATCGAAGTCGCCCGCACCGACGATCGGGTCGGCCGCGGCCGCCGAACGAACCTTGGTGTCACCGCGGGACCGGGCCGAGTTGCGCTGCCCCACCCAGTACGCCTGGTCCTCCATCTCCTCCAACGAAAAGACGACCGACTGGGCGTGCTCCGCACGGATCTTGTCGCCCTGCTGGTAGTCCGCGGCGGCACCGCTGTCGCTGACAGCCGTGTGCAACCTGGCGACGTCGCCGGCCTTTCCGTAGCGTTCGGCCTGCACGACGAGCGTGTGGTCGTACTGGTCCAACATCACGCGGGCCACCGCGATCGTCTCGCGCTCGAAGACGCGCGCGTAGTCGCGGATGACCTTCTCGAACTCGCTGATGCCGCCGCGGATCCCTGCGGCGACCAGATCCGCGTCGAGTTCAGCACGCGTCCTCTCGAGGGTCGGCTGCGATCCGAGGCTCGTTCCCAGCCCCTGCGGGCTCATCGTCGCGCCGCCGGCGAGGACCGCGCTCGTGACGAGCATCGATCGGTACTGGCGGTACCGGCGATACAGCTCCTCGAGGCTGTACAACCTCCGTTCGATGCCCAAGCGTTCCTCGGTGACCTTGTCGCGCTCGTGCCGCTCCTGCGTGAACCGATCGATCGAGGACTCGTAGACCGCCCAGTCAGTGGTGCTCGCGGTGACCCGACTCTTGTACTCGGCGAGCTCGGCCGGCGTCAGCGAAGCGACCTTGGAGACGATGCGCAGCACGGCATCGAAGTCCTTCGGTTCGAGCTGCGGTGCGTGGTCGTCGAAGATGAACCCGCGGATGTCCGGCGGCAGCGCGTCGATGGCCTGGCGCTGGCGGAGCAGCTCGTCCCGGAACACCTTCCAGGTCTCCGCCATCCGCTTGTCCGCAGCTGACGAGCCGAGCTTCTGTCCCACGCTGTACTGCGTCCTCGCCCAGAACCGCTGGTCCGTCTCGGCGTTGACCGCGCGTTGATCGGCTGGGGTGAGGCGCTGGAAGTACGCGGCACGCGCCTGCTGGTCCTCCTTCGACGCTGGCGCGATCGACGTGTCCTTCACGGTGATGAGGACGTAGCCCTTGTCGACATCGGCCTGCGTCACCGTTGGCGGACCACCGGGCCACACCCAATGCTCCTTGTCGCGGAGCGCCGCCGCCTCGGTGTCGGACGCCGCGCGGCGATATTGCTTGATGAACTCGATCAGGAGACGATCACCGTCGAGGATGGCGTCCACGCGCACGCTGAACGGGAACGCGGTCCCTGGTGGCTGCGCGGTGGCCGACTGCGACTCCTGCTTCGATTGTCGCGCGACGCGCGGCGCAGACGGGGTCAGCGGGCCACGGCCGTTGCCGCGCATCACGGCCTGCGCGGCGTGGTCTGCCTCCGCTTCCTGCTGTGCAGACGCGAACGAACGCACCGCCGCGGCGGTCGGCGACGCGGCCTGCTGTTGGACGACGTGCGCCAGTTCGTGCGCGATCAGGTGAGTGAACGCTGGGGTGCCGGCGCTGATCCGGTCGCCGAGCACGATGTGTCGACCAACCGTGAACGCGTCCGCGTTGAAGGCCCGAGCTGCCGAGGACGCCACGTCACCGTCGTGCACGCGCACCGTCGAGAGCTCGTACCCGTAGCCCTGCTCGAAGCGTGCTCGGGTGCGGCGATCGAGCGGTCGGCCCGGCGCGGCGAGCAGGCCGGCCCAGGCGGGGACGCCGGATCCGTCCCTCCCACCGCGCGCGTCGGGCACACGTTCCTCGTCGCCAGGTGCGTGGGCCGGCTCGCTGGCCGCGATCCGGCTCAGCTCGCCCATGACGGCACGTCACCCTTGGCGAGTCGTCGGGTCGTCATCGCTCACACCGAGAACCGCTTGGAGCGCGAGTCGGGCACGAACAGGACCTCGAAGGGCACGTCGTACGCCTCGCCACTGGCCTCCAGCCGACTCATCGGGATCGTCACGAGCTGTTCGGCCGGTGAGCCGCAGTCGCCTGGGCAGAAGTCGATCGAGTCGAAGATGTCGTAGTGCAGGGTCGTCTCCACCTTGACGTACAGCGCCGAGCCGAACAGGGTGACCCGCTCGAGCGTGACGTTGCCGGAGACCTTGCGCACGTCCGGCCCGGCATCGCTCGAGCCGATCCCGCCCGCGATGTGGCCGGCGATGGACAGCGGGTTGCTGTAGTTGATCGGACGGTTGTTCATCTCGGCCGGCGAGAGGAAGTTGGCGATCGACATCGTCGTCGGTGTGTCGTCGCGGAGAGGTCCCGGGGCGCGACTCAGCCGCGTGCCGATCAGATCGATGATCGCGTCCTGGTCCGCATCCGTGCTGCTCGACGTGGCGAACGAGTCGACGAGGTCGCTCGCGGGGTCGTCGAACACGACCGGCGCCAGGCTGTCGCCGGGATGGCGGTCGAGGAAGCTCTCGAACAGGCCCATCGTCTGCAGCCCGAACGTGGCCCCGTCGAGCGGCAAGTACACCGTGCGCAGCACTGCCTGCGCGGTCGAGATCTCCCCGGCCGTGGCGTAGGGCTTGCAGAAGTTCGGATCGTCGCAGTCGCGCTGCAGCGTCCGGGCGCCGGCCGCGCCGTCCTGTTGCAGCACGTGCGTCAGCTCGTGGGCGAGCAACCGTCGACCATCGCTGCTCCCGGGCTGATACCTGCCGGTCGCGAAGACGATGTGGTGGCCGACCGTGTACGCGTGGGCGTGGACCGCGTGCGCGGACTCGGCCGCGGCCCCGCCGGTGTGCACCCGGACGCCACTCAGGTCGCGCCCGAACCGGGGTTCGAAGAACGCCAGCGCGGAGGCGTCCAGCCCCTGCCCGGGAGCGTGCAACGTGTCGTGGACGATCGCCGGCGCTGTCGCGTGGCCCGCGACCGAGGTGTCGGCGGCGGTGGTGGTGACGCGCTGCACGCGCAAGGGCGCAGGATCCGGCGCGACTCCAGTGTCAGCGGTGCCGACCACTCGCGCCGCCGTCCGGTCGGCCTCGTGCTCGTGGACGTCGGCGGCGTCGCCGATCCGGATGTCGGACACCGGGCCGGCACCGCGGCTGGTGCCGCTGCGGCAGGCTGTGCAACCACAGTCGGCCTTGCGGCGCAGCACCTGGCCGGATGCCGACGGTCCGATCGCGCCATGCAGGACCGGGCCCGAGCCTGCCAGCTGCGCCCACACCGGCAGACGCGTCTGGTCGGCGGCAGGCGCGGCGAGCTTGGCCGAGCGTGGCTCGGGACGCAGCTGCGCAGGCCGCGCCCGATCACTCGTGCTGGCGTGCCGCGGGGCGGTCATCGCCGGCCCGCCGGCACGTCGCGGCCCTCGACGATCCGGCGAACCTCGTCGACGGCGACCGGGCTCCACGCCGAACCGGTGGTGTGCTTCGTGCTCGTGTTCGCGCCGTGGAGGGTGCCGATCACCAGTCGTTCGTCGTCGAGCGCCACGACCCGGCGATCGCGCCGGCCCCAGACGAACGCCGTGTCCTCGCCCATCGACTGCGCAGGGAACGGCGAACGCTCCCACGTGGCACGCAGGTAGGCCAGCGTGTTACCGGCGACCCACGGGCGACGCACCGGCGGGCAGGTGTAGCGCCACGCGGCCGGACGCTGCGGGTCCCACCACAGCATCGTCGACAACCCGCAGACGTCGGCGTGACCGGCCCTCAGTGCACCGACCTGCGCGCCGAGGCGATCCGGGTGCGACCAGTCGTCGTCGTCGAAGTGCACGATGATCTCGCCGCGTGCCCCCGCGACGGCGAGGTTGCGCTTCTCACCGATCGTCCGGCGGCGGTCCAGACGCAGGTAGCGCACCAGTGGGTCGTCAGGCACGAGGTCCTCGACCGGGTCGTCGCCGTCGTCCACGATCAGCAGCTCCGCGCCGGTCTCGCGCTGCGCCCTGAACGCGGCGACCGCAGCCGGGACGAAGCGGCGCCGATCGGCGGTCGGCATGATGCAACTGACCCGCACCCCGGCCCGGTCGCGCACGTGGCGGACCTCGGACTCGGCCACGCAGCGCAGCGCAGCGCCCGGCGGCGGCGCGGGCGGTTCGAGCTGCGACAGATCCGGTTCGAGCGGCGGCGGGTTCGCCGATCGTGCGGCGTAGAACGGCCGGTCCCGGCACAGCGTCGCCGGTTCGTCGACCTCGACCCAACCGCCGGCATGACCGAGCTCGGGGTGCATCCGCCACGAGTTCGTGCCATGGCGGACATAGAGGTACGACCCGTCGGACGGCAGCGCGATCAGCCGCGCCCCGCGCCGCACGGCCTGACGGAGGAACCACGCGTCCTCGGCGAGCGAGAGGTCCGGGTAGCGCGTGCCGCGCTCCCAGACGCTGCGGGTGAACGCCAACGTGCCACCGTGCACGTCCTCGACGAAGAGGCGCCGGTGCTCTGCCGGCGCCGGGCGCCGGAAGCCCCACGACGCCACGTCGAACCAGACCGCGTCGCGCAGCGCGGTGATGTCCGCCGCGCCGCTGAGGAGCGGGGCCACCTGCGCGGTGATCCGCCCCGGCCCGTACCAGTCATCGTCGTCCCAGTGCATCAGGATCTCTCCGGTCGCACGCGCCGAGGCGATGTTGCGCTTGTCGCCGATGCTGCGTCGCCGCGGCTCGTGCAGGTACACGATCGAGGGGTGTTCGAGTGCTGCGCCGAGGTCACTCGACAGCGGGATCGCGCCGTCGTCGACGATCACCAGTTGCTTCGCCGGATGGTCCTGACGATGGAAGTACTCGATCGCCTGTGCTGCCCAGTCGCTGCGGTCCGCCGTCGGCATCAGGCAGCTGACGAGCCGGACCGACGCCGTCCGCAGCGGCCTCGACGAGGTCGACGTCGGGTGCGGTGCGGCGCACGGCGGCGCATCGGTCGCAGCGGTACGGCCGACCGGCGGCGGAGCAACAGCACGTGCGACCGTCGCGTCGACCGGCCGGGCTGGCGGCCCACCGGGGAGCGGCAGCCGAACCACGATCCGCGAGGCCGGCGCGAAGTGCACGCACGTGTCGCCCTCGCAGTGCGCGGCGTAGCCGGAGCGGGCGCCGCTCAGGCGCAGGTCGCAGAGCCGGTCCTGGTACCGCTGCCGCGACGCGACGAAGGCGTCGGCCTCCGCCGCGAGCCGCCGACGCGTCGGTGGGCCGCGGTGGACGTAGGCGGCTCGCACCCACACCGCCGCCCGCCCGACCCGCGCGGCACGCGCCGCGTACTCCATCTCCCAGCACGGCCCGAGCCGGAAGCCCTCGTCCGCGGCGCCGATCGACGCCAACGTCTCGACCGAGACGGCGATGCACATCTCGGCGATCGAGTGCAGCGGCGCCAACGACGTGACCTCGTCACCGAACCTCGCGGTCAGGGCCGCTGCGCCGCGCCGCAGACCGGCGGCGTCGCCGCAACCCGTCGGCAACGCGCACTGCTCGTTCCACGCGTCGTTCGTCGATGGGCCGGCGATGCCGACGCCGCCACGGTCGAGTGCCTGCGCCAAGCGGACGAGCGCATCGGGCGCCGGTCGCGACCCGTTCTCCAGGAGCACCACGGCGCCGTCCGCCGGCGAGAGGACGGCGGCCAACCGGTTGAACGCGGCGGCGTGCCCGAGCGGTGCTTCCACTGGCACCTGGACCATCGCCATCAGCCGCGGATCCGTACGCAGCGCGACCGCCATCGCGACGTCGGGACCATCCGGCACGAGGACGACGCGGTCGTCCCGGTCCCGTGCGTCGTCCACGGCGCCGAGCGTGGCGTGCAACGCGGCCACGTCCGTGTGCACGACCACACCGATCAGCAGCCGGCGCCGTGCACCGGCCGAACCCGCGGTGCTGACGGCGTCCGTCACGGCACCGGTCCCGGCGTCGCCATCGCCCTGGCGAACGGCGACGGCGCGATCGGCGCCCACCGCAGCGGCGAGGTCTCCCCCGAGGAGGCGTACTCGCGCTCGACGGCGGCGCGCAGTGCGCTGTTGTCGACGGGACGACCGGCGTCGAGCGCCAGCAGTGCCGCGTGCACCGCGGCGTTGCGGATCTGCCCACCGGTGAGCCGGCAGCGCGTGGCCAGCTCGTCGAGCGTCGCGTCCGTGACCGTGTGGTGCTCGGGCAGGTGCAGGTCCCAGATGCGCTTGCGCTCGTCGGGGCCCGGCGGCGAGAACGGGACCGTCACGTCGAGACGGCGTTGGAACGCGGTGTCGATCAGGTGCGCGGCGTTCGTCGTGATCAGCACGATGCCCTCGTAGGTCTCCAGCCGCTGGAGCAGGTAGTCCGTCTCGAGGTTGGCGTAGCGGTCGTTGGACGAGCGCACGTCCGTGCGGCGGGTCATCAACGCATCGCCCTCGTCGATCAGCAGCACGACGTCGAGCTCCTCGGCGCGGGTGAACAGCTCGTCGAGACGCCGCTCCGTCTCGCCGATGTACTTGTCGACGAGCGCGGCGAGATCGGCGCGGTAGACGTCGAGGTCGAGCCGCATCCCGAGGGCCCGAGCCGTCAGCGTCTTGCCGGTCCCGGACGGCCCGCTGAACAGGGCTCGCACGCCACGGGTGATCTGCCCCCCGGTCGCACCGCCGACCGCATCGCCGAGGGCCTCGCGATGTCGAGCGCGCAGCACCAGCGCCTCGTAGCCCTGCGCCGTCACTCCGCCGAGGACAGGCATCAGACCCGTGCTCAACGGGGCGAGCAGGGTGGCCAACGACTCCAGCCGCTGGCGGCCGTGGTCCTGCGCGGCCTGACGCACGTCGCCGACCTCCACCTCGTCGCGCCCGTCGATCTCGGCGATCGCCTTCGCCTGCTGGGCGACGCCGCCGATCATCCCCCCGCTGAACGCATAGCGCCGACTGATCACGTCCAGCACGGGTTCCCCGACCGTCAGCCCGGAGGACTCCCAGAACGTCCGCCGCTGGTCCGCGTCGGGCGTGACGAGGTCGACGACGGCGGTCCGCTCGGCGCCGGCGACGCCGACCGCGCCGCGCTTGCCGGCGCTCACCCCGATCGTTCCGACACCTGCCGGACGGTGCGTCGTGACGAGCTGACCGATCCCGGGATCGGCCGACCACACGAGCATCGCCCCGGTCAGCAGCGCCAGCGCGCCCGGGAGGAGGTCGGGCGTGGCGCGGCTGCTGTCGGCGGTGGCGACGAGCACGCCGCGGTGCTGCTGCCCAGCGACGGCGCGCAGCACCATCCGCCGACCGGTGCCGGCGATGCCGCGCACGATGAGCGCGTCGAGGTCGCCGCGCCGGATCAGCCCGCCGACCCGCTCGACGCGCGCGGCCACCTCCGTCGAGAGGACGAGGTCGTCCAGCGACGGGGCGTCGGCGCGGGCGAACGTCTCGATCGACGGCGCGGACGGTTGCCCACCTTCGAGGACCCGCAGCACCGCCGGCGGCAGCCGGACGAGCTGCTCGGCGCGTGGATCGTCGGCGTTGTCGATCACGACCAGCCCTGCCGCCACCAGCGCGCCCACCGCTTCGGCGACAGCGTCGGGTTCGGCGCCGAGCAGCGCACCGAGCATGCCGATGCACGGCCGACGGGACGTCGAGGGTGCCTGGAGCGCGGCGACCACGGCGCCGAAGCGGACGTCGCGCTCGACCAGCGCGGCCGCCACCACCACGTCGACGGCGACCGTGCCGCCGATGTCGGACGTGGCCAGCCTGGCGAGCGGGGGCGGTTCGGCCGCGGTCGCAGCGAGCTCGTCGGCGAGTCTCTCGAAGTGCACCGGGTCGTGTCGCCCGCGGTGGCTGCCGGCGAGCTCGTCGAGGTGCTCGGCGTAGCCCTCGAGGAAGGGGAACCGCCGCTCGACGTCGTCGCGATCGAAGATCCCCCTGCCGAGCGCCTCGTCGAGCAGGGCCAGCACCCGCACGACCA
>JAODBQ010000522.1 GCA_025464045.1 Ilumatobacteraceae bacterium | reverse complement strand
GGCAGCGACGGGATCGAGGTTCGCCGGGAGCCGGAACACGCCGACGGCGGACGTGACCACGTCGCTGACGAACCCGCCGTCCACGATCGCGACCACCTCGTCGCCGACCTCCAGCGAATCGACGCCGGCGCCGACGGCCGTCACGACACCACTGCACTCACTGCCGACGCGGTCGAGGCCACCCGGGTACATGCCCATCACCCCGAGCACGTCACGGAAGTTGAGACCGCTCGCGCGCACCGCGATCGCCACCTCTCCCGGTCCTGGCGACCGATTGGTCGCCGCGGCGAGCACCAGGCCGTCGATCGACCCGCCCTCGGTCAGCAGGACCTCGTACGGACCGGACGGCAGCTCCAGCATCGCCTCCCGGCGCACGCGGGTCAGCCGCGAGACGTGGCGAACGCTGTTGCGGAAGGCGACGCGGTCCTCGTCGCTGCCGGCCAGCAGCTCGTCGACGAGCAGCGCGACGTCGCGCTCGCGCGGCGCGAGGTCCACGCACGCCAACCGCAGCTGCGGCTCCTCGATCGCGAGCGAGTCGGCGAACCCCCATGCCGCCGCCTGGGCGATGTCGACCGGATCGGCCTGCTCCTGCACCGCCCGCGCGTTGCGCGTGACGACCCACAGCCGAGCACCCGCGGCGAGCACGACGCCGACGTCGAGCAGCGCCTGCGACGCGGCCATCAGCATCCCGAGGCTGAGGCGCACGGCGTCGTCGTCGGGGCGGTCGGGGTCGAGGGCGACGACGATCCCTGCCCAGCCGTCGGTCGGAGCCTCCAGCTCGCGCAGCAGCGCCGACATCGCCGGCATCGACGTGGTGTCGGCGCGCCAGCGCTGGCCGGAAGCTGTCGGCACGAGGCCGTCGCCGTGGACGATCCGCACCGCGGTCTGATGACGAGCTTCGAGCTGCGCAACGAGCACGTCGGCCGCCGACTCGTCGGCCGCCACCACGATCCAGGTCCCCGGCTCCGACGGCACCGCGTCACCGAGCGGTGCGGGTTCCCACGAGACGTCGTAGAACCAGTCGTCGATGCTGCCCGCACCCGGTGTCGACAGGCGGCGGAGCTGGGCGCGGATCGCGTCGACGCTGACGGGCCGCAGGACGAGATCCTGGATCGACGCGACCGGTGCACCCTCCTCGTCGAACACGTCGACCTCGCAGCGCAACAGGGTCGACGCACCGGGGCCGGGATCGGCCACCCGGGCCCGAGCCCACACGCCGTCGCCGGCGATGGCGTGCACCCGGTAGCTGCCGATCGAGACGGGCACGTACGCGTCGCCCGCGGCGACGAGGTCGGACGGCAGGGCTGCCTCGATCAGCTGCAGCGCACCGTCGAGCAGCGCCGGGTGCACGAACAACCGATCGGTCTCGCTCCGGCCGGTGCCGCTGACTGTCAAGCGCCCGAGCGCCCAGCCGGGACCCTGGACGATCTCGCGGATGGTGCGGAACCGGGGGCCGTACTCGATGCCGGTCGACGTGATCCGGTCGTAGTAGGCAGCGATGTCGACCGGGCCGGCAGCCTCGGCGCGCAACGCGTGGAGGTCGACGTGGCCGCCGATCTGGCTGTCGATGGACGCCCCGCGAGACGGTGCCAGCAGGTTCGCCGAGCCGGAGACGTGCACCCGCCACTCACTCCCGCTGAGCGCGTGGACGGCGAAATCGACGCGTCCGCCGACGGGCTCACCGAGCACGACCTGCACCTGCCGGGTCTGACCGTCCGGGATGACGAGCACCTCGTGGAGCGCGACGTGCTCGAGGCGCACGGGCGCGTCCGCGTGCGGTTCGACGCCACACGCGTCGGCGACGGCGGCGACGACGGCTTCGAGGTGCGCCGTCGCCGGCACGACGACGGCGC
Source organism: Ilumatobacteraceae bacterium (assembly GCA_025464045.1). GTDB lineage: Bacteria > Actinomycetota > Acidimicrobiia > Acidimicrobiales > Ilumatobacteraceae > JAODBQ01. Next base: position 9,486 of record JAODBQ010000522.1, on the reverse strand, counting down.
CGAACAACCGGTGGTCGTCCAGGAAGCCCGGATCGGTGCTCCCGATGACGGACTCGTAGACGTGGCCGGTGATCGCCGGCGAGACGACGGGGCGGTGCACGAGGGGATGGAGCCGGTCGCGGCGAGACGCCGAGGACGAAACCGGCGCGGCGTCCGGCAGCCAGTGCCGCTCGCGCTGGAACGGGTAGGTGGGCATGTCGACCCGGTGCACCTCGGTGTCGTGCACGGCTGCCCAGTTCGGCTCGACGCCGGCCGTCCACAGCGCACCGAGCGTCGCGGCGATCTGCTCGTCGTCGCGACGGCCCGGGCGCAGCGAGGGGTGGAGCACGGCCTCGGGAGCGATCCGGCCGACGAGGCCGAGCAGCGTCGGCTGCGGACCGATCTCGACGACGTGGCGGATCCCCGCGTCGCGCAGCGCGCCGACCGCATCGCTGAAGCGCACGGTGGCCTCGACGTGTCGGCGCCAGTAGCCGGGCTCGGCGAGCGCCTCGCCCTCGACCTTGCCGGTGACGGTGGAGAAGAACGGGATCGTCGGCGGCCGAAGCTCGATCGACGACGCCTCGGCGAGGAACTCGTCGAGCATCGGCGCCATCAACGGCGAGTGGAACGCGTGGGAGACGTCGAGCGGCCGGACGCGCAGCCCGGCGGCGGTCAGCTCGGCGACGATCTCGTCGAGCGGACCCCCGCCGCCCGACACGACGACGGCCTTCGGCCCGTTGACGGCGGCGAGCCCGACGTGGGCGCGACGGCGTTCGACGAGCGGGCGCACGTCGGCCTCCGCGGCGAACACCGCGAGCATCCGCCCGCCGGCCGGCAACGCACCCATCAACCTGCCGCGGGCCGCGATCAATCGCAGCGCGTCGGGCAGATCGATCACACCGGCGAGGCATGCCGCGGCGTACTCGCCGATCGAGTGGCCGGCAACGGCGCTCGGCCGGATGCCCCACGCGGTCCACAGCGTCGCCAAGGAATGCTCGAGCGCGAACATCGCCGGCTGCGTGTAGGTCGTGTCGTGGATGCGCTCGGGCGACGTGGCGCCGTAGAGCACGTCGAGCAGCGGCACGGCGAGGTGCGGGCGGAGGAGCTCGTCGCACGCCTCCATCGCCGCCCGGAACACCGGTTGGCGTTCGAACAGGTCCCGGCCCATCCCCGGCAGCTGCGCGCCCTGGCCGGTGAACACGAACGCAAGTCCCGGCGGGGTCGGCGCGGCGCGGCCCTCGGTGACACCGACGGCTGTGCCACCCTCGGCCCACGAGCGCAGTCGGTTCGCCGCGTCCTGCGCCGACGACGCTGCCACGGCGAGCCGCTGCGGGAACCTGGCCCGCCCGACCTGCGCCGTCCACGCCAGGTCGCCGAGCGCGTCGGTGGACGCCGCCAACCCATTGGCGTAGTGCCGCGCCGCATCGTGCAGCGCGGCGTCGTCGCGCGCCGAGATCGGGATCACCTCGGCGGTGGGGTCGATGCGGTCCGCCGCCTCGGCGGGCGCGGCGAGCGGCGCGGGTGCCTCCTCGACGATCAGGTGGGCGTTGGTGCCGCTGAACCCGAACGCACTGATGCCCGCCCGCCGCGGCCGGTCGCCGCGTGGCCACGGGTGCGGCTCGCGCAGCACTTCGATCGGCATCGACGCCCAGTCGATGTGCGGCGACGGGTGTTCGCAGTGGAGGTGCGCCGGCATCTCGTCGTGCTGCAGCGCCATCACCAGCTTGATCAGCCCGGCCGCTCCAGCAGCTGCTTCGAGGTGACCGATGTTGGTCTTCACCGAGCCGAGGTGCAGCGGGTCGTCGGCGGCACGTCCCGGCGAGTAGACCGCGTCGAGGGCGCGGACCTCGATCGGATCGCCGAGCTCCGTGCCCGTGCCGTGCGCCTCGACCAGCTGCACGTCGACGGGCGCGAGACCGGCGTCGTCGAGCGCGGCCTGGATCACGGCGCGCTGCGCCGCCCCGTTCGGCACCGTCAGCCCGCTGCTGCGCCCGTCGTGGTTCGTCGCCACGCCGCGGATGACGGCGAGGATGCGGTCGCCGTCGGCCTGCGCATCCGACAGCCGCTTGAGCAGGACGAGGCCACAGCCCTCGCCGCGCGCGTAGCCGTCGGCCGAGGCATCGAACGCGTGACAGCGGCCCGAGGGTGACAGCGCCTTGAACGCGCTGAGGAACACCATCGCCCGCGGATCGAGCATCAGGTTGACGCCACCGGCGAGCGCGGTGCGACAGGTGCCGGCGCGCAGTCCCTGCACGGCGAGCGACGTCGCGACGAGCGCCGACGAGCATGCCGTGTCGAGGCTCACGACCGGCCCGCGCAGCCCGAGCACGTAGGCGATGCGACCGCCCGCGACGGACGCCGAGACGCCGGTGCCGGAGTACGTGCCCATCATCGAGGCATCGCCGCCGCGGACCTGCAAGTTCGCGTAGTCGTACGTCCCGAGGCCGACGAACACGCCCGTGGACGTGCCCGAGAGCTGGTCGGGAGCGATGCCGGCGTGCTCGAACGTCTCCCACGCCACCTCCAGCAGCAGTCGCTGCTGCGGGTCGAGGCTCTCCGCCTCCCGCGGCGAGATCCCGAAGAACGGCGCGTCGAATCGGTCGACGGGCCACGTCACGAAGCCGCCCTGGTCCGTGTAGATCGTGCCGACCGAGCTCGGATCGGGATCGAAGAACGCAGCGTGGTCCCAGCGGTCGGCCGGGATCGGACCGACTGCGTCGCGCCGGTCGCGGAGCAGCTCCCAGAAGGCCTCGGGCGAATCGACGCCACCGGGGAACCGACAGCCGGCGCCGATGATCGCGATCGGCTCGTGTGCGGCGCGTTCGGCGAGGTCGAGCCGGGCCCTGAGGTCCCGAATCGCGCCGAGCGCTCGCTGGAGCGCCTGGCGCGACTCGTCGCCCTCAGCGGCCGCCATCGAACCTTGCGCGAGGGCGCGCGACTCCGGTCCAGTCGGTCACCGTGTCGACGCCCAGCGATCTGTGCCGGAGCCACCGACCGAGGCCGGTGGCACGCGTCCCTCGCAGTCGCCGCCTCCCCACCTGCACGCCCGCAGACTACTTGCCCTTCGTGAGAATGGTGACCGAGCGACCCTCTCGGGGGATCTGTGGCGCACTAGGTTCGGCGTCGATGGGCGCGGCGCGGGCACCCGGTCCAGTGCGCTCCGCGCACGGCCGGTCACGACGAACCGCTGCCGGAGGCCTGCTGATGGCCGGTGCGCTCGTGCTGCTCGCCGCGTGCTCGAGCGGCAGCGCCACCTCGAGCACCGAGCCGGCGACGACTGGATCGGGCACGATCGTTGGCGGGATCAGCGTGTCGACCCCGCGCCCCGCGGACTCGACGGAGACGCCGTCGACCGGCGGCACGCGGCCGTCGACGAACGGTGCGACGCCGCGCGACTCCCGGCCCGGCGAGACGACGGGCGCCGCGGGCGCAACGACGGACAGTGGCACGGCCACGGCCGCGTCGAGCCCCGCCGACACGCCTCCCGGGTCGCCTCCCGCGGCGACGTTGGACGCGGCGGCGCTGCAGCAGTGGCTCGACGAGTGGCGCGCCGCGAGCGGCCTGACCTCCGTGGTCGTCGGCGTGCAGGTCGGCGACCGCGATCCGATCGTCGCGTCCAGCGGTCGTACCACCGCCGACGCTCCCGACCCGACCGCGCCGTTCTACATCGCCAGCATCACCAAGACGTTCGTCACCGCGATCGTGCTGCAGCTGGTCGAGGCGCACGAGGTCGACCTCGACGAACCGGTGGCGAACCACGTCCAGCTGTGGCCGGCTGCCGACACGATCACCGTGCGCCAGCTCCTCGGGCATCGCTCGGGCCTGCCGGGCGTGGCCGGTCTCGACACCCAGGACGAGTGGGCGGCACGGATCCTCGACCGGCCCGCTCATCTGTGGACGCCGCGTGAGGTCCTGTCCTACATCGACGACCAACCGCTGCTGTTCGAGCCGGGCACCCAGTACCACTACTCGAACACCGACTTCATCGTCGCCGGGCTCCTCGTCGAGGCGGTCACCCACGCGCCGATCGCCGAGGCGTTGCAGTCCCGACTCACCGGCCCGCTCGGTCTCGACGCGACGTACCTCGATGCAGGCACGGGACCGATCGGTCCGACGATCCCTCCGGCGTACTACGACGTCCCGGGCAAGGGCGACGGAATCCAGGTCCTGCGCGCCGCGCGGCCGTCGATCGTGTCGGTGTACGGCTCCTCGGCGGCCATGGTCTCCACGCCGGCGGACGTCGTCCGCTGGTTCCGTGACGTCTACGGGACCGACGCAGTGCTGTCTGGGGCGTCTCGACTGGCGATGTTCGACCCGGACCATCCCGGCGACGGGCTCGGCACGAAGGCGCTGTGCCCGTGCTCGGGGACCGGCCGTCCCGGGGGACGCGGTCACGACGGCATCTTCCCCGGGTTCGACAGCCTCGGCGGCTGGTTCGCCGGCGCCGACGTCGCGGTCGTCGTCTACACGAACCACTCGCCGACGCCGACGTCGCTGCTGCAGGGTGCGATCGACGGCGTGCTCGCGCTCGTCAGGACCGGCTGACGACGACGAGCGCGAGCCACCGGCCGGCGGCACCGGCGTAGCGGCCGTGGAAGCGTGCGCCGGCGGCGAGCACCTCGCCGCTGAACCGATCGCCTTCGACCGTGAGGCGCACGGCATGGTGGTCGATCAGCGTTCCGCCACCCGAGCTCCACGCCTTGTAGACGGCCTCCTTCAACGTGAACGCGAGGTGCGCGTCGAGACCCGCCTCGTCCGCGCGCAGCACGACGGCAGCGATCTCGGCGCTCAACGACGTGGCCGGTTCGACATCGATCCCGAGCGCGGTGAACCTGGCATCGATGGACAGCGCCGCCACGGCCACGTCGGCATCGTGAGCGAGCGAGCCGACGACGCCGGGCGGCAACTGCGGTGCCCTGTCCGGCCGCACGGGCATCGCCACGTCGCGGCGGAGGAGCTCGCGCAGCAGCGCCCGACCGGTCGCGAACTCGTGACGACGGCGATCGACGGCACGACCGACGGATGCGGCCTCGACGGGGAACAACCGCGCCAGGTCGCGTCCGTCGATCAGCCGCGCTCCGGTGACGACGCCGGGCAGGGCGAGGGACGCCAGGGCGCGGTCGATCTCCCGCCTGCCCACCTCGTCGATCATCCCCGCCGACGGTACCCCCCGAGGCCGCGCTGCCCGGCGTGCGTGGGCCGGGTGGGCCGCGAGCGTTGCGCCGCGCTGCGCCAGCCCGTCTGCGCCGCGCGGTTGTTCAGCCCTTCCCGTCATCGCACCACCGTGCGTCGCTCGGTCGGTTCATGACCGGTCACGAGACCACTCGATCGAACTGGGCGAGGGCACGGCCTCCAGCTGTGGGCGGGGTCAGGTGAAGGCGTCGTGGCGGAACGCTCCAGGCGGCCGCCGGAGGGTCAGTAGCCGGTGGCGTCGAGCTCGCGGAGCAGCGCGTCGGTGAGCTCGGACTCGGTCAGGTCGTCGAGCGCCGCATCATCCCCGGTCGGAGCCGACGGGCCCGAGCTCGTCGCCGACGTCGCCGTCCCGGCACCCGAACCGGGGAAGTCGACGCGGTCGGCGAGCAGGGCGCGGATGTGGGCGGCCAGATCGTCGAGTGTCGGCTGCTCGAAGGCCAGCGTCGACGGCAGCGAACGATCGACCAGGACGGACAACCGATTGCTCAGCTCGACGGCCATCAGCGAGTCCATCCCGAGATCCGTCAGGCCCTGCCGCGAGCCGACCGGGTAGCCGGCCTCCAACCCGAGCACGAGCAAGACCTGCTCGCGCAGGCGCTGCACGAGCAGGTCGCCACGACGCTCGGGTTCGACGGCGACGAGCTCGCCGACGAGGTCGCCGGGGGGCGTCGCGTCGGCGACGACGGTCTGTCGTTGCGCCGTGCGCACGAGCTCGCTCATGATCGGCGGAACGCCGTGCTTCGAGTAGTGGTGCAGCAACGCCGGCCACCTCAGCTTGAGGACGGCCAACTGCGTCCGCCCGGACGACACCGCGATCCGGAACGCGGCGCGGCCCTCCAGGGGATCGAACGCGGCGATGCCCTGCGACTCCCATCGGCGGATCGCGCCGTCCAGCGCCGCCGCCATCCCGACACCGGACCACGGTCCCCAGTCGAGCACCTGCGCGGGGCGGCCGGCGGCCCGGCGAGCATGCGCCAGCGCGTCGAGCGCAGCATTGGCGGCCGCGTAGTTCGCCTGCGCGGTCGCTCCGAACAGCCCGGCCCCGGCGGCGAACAGGACCACGTGTTCGGCGTGGTGGCGATCGGCCGCTGCGGCGAGGTTGGCCGCGCCGGTCACCTTCGGACCGAGCACCGACTCGAACCGCGCTCCGGTCATGCTCCGCAGCAGACCGTCGTCGACGACCCCGGCAGCGTGGACCACACCGCGCAGTGGTGTCCCGTCTGCGACGGCATCCGCGAACACGGCATCGACGGCGGTCCGATCGGCAACGTCCACGGCGTGGACCCGGACGTCGACGCCGAGCGCGCGCAGGCGTTCGAGCGCGGCGTGCGCGACATCGCCGGGCGAGCTCCTGGCGAACAGGACGAGCCGGCTCGCTCCCGCCTGGGCGAGCTCCGCGGCGACCTCGAGACCGAGACCACCGAGACCGCCCGAGACGACCCACGTCCCACCCGCGGGACGCGACCAAGGGGGGCGCGACGTGACCACGACCTTGCCGATCTGACGTGCCTGGGCCATGTACCGGAAGGCTTGGACGGCATGACCGATGTCGAATGCCACGAGCGGCAGCGGCTGGAGCACGCCGAGGGCGAGATCACCGACGAGATCGTCCAACATCGCGGCGGCCAGGCCCGGATCGGCGGCACACACCGCACCGAGGAAGACCACCTCGTACCTCGCCGCCGGCCGCTCCTGGTGGAACCGCTCGGCCGACCAGATGCCGGCCATGCCGATCTCGACGAACGTCCCGGCGGGGGCAAGCACCTCGATGCTGTGCGCGATGGAGTCGCCCGAGAGCGAGTTGAGGACGAGATCGACGCCTGCGCCATCGGTGTCGCGCAGGATCTGGTCGGCGAAGTCGAAGGTCCGCGAGTCGTACACGTGACGGACCCCGAGCGCGCGCAGCACGTCGCGCTTGACCTCGGAGCCGGCTGTCGCGAACACCTCCGCCCCGGCGCGCTGGGCGAGTTGCACCGCGGCCATGCCGACGCCACCGGCGGCGGCGTGGATGAGGACGCGATCGCCGCGCCCCATCCCGCCGAGCCGGTCGAGTGCGTAGTGGGCGGTCAGGAACGCGATCGGCACGGTGGCCGCTTCGGCGGCGCTCATGCCGTCCGGTACCGGCGCGACCACCTCCTGGACGGCGATGCAGGTGGTCGCGAACGACGCCAACGCGATCGCCATCACCCGGTCGCCGGGCTGCACGCGGTGAACGCCCTCGCCCACCGCGAGCACGACGCCGGCGCACTCGCTCCCGAGCGACGACGCGTCGCCCTCGTACTGACCGAGCACGTTGAGGACGTCGCGGAAGTTCAGCCCGGACGCGCGCACGTCGATGAGCACCTCCCCGGGCCCTGGCGCGAGCGCCTCCTGGTGGACGAGCGCGACACCGTCCAAGCGACCACGCTCGGTGATCCGCAGCTCGTAGCCCGCTTCGGGCACGTCCAGCGCGCCGAGGTCGGCCGGACGGCTGAGGCGCAACGCGTAGCGCACGCCGTCGCGCCAGGCGACCTGCGGCTCCTCGCGATCGTCCGCCCGCACCTCGGCGCGAACGCTCTCGACGACAGCTGACGCGCGCGCGACGCGGTCGACATCGACGAGGCGGACGCGCAGGTTCGGGTGCTCCGCACCGGCGACGCGTCCGATGCCCCACAGCGTGGCGAGCTCGTGCCCGGTCACCCGGTCGCCCGGGACGACGGCCATCGCCGAGCCCGTGAGGAGGGTCAGCGAACCCGCCTCGGGCAGGTCGGCCAACCGAACGACCAGGTCGGCCACGTCGGCGAGCTCGGTCCCGTCGAGCGCCGTCGTCCGCCCGGCGAGATCGACCACGACACCGGTGGGCGCCGGGCCGCGCAGCACCTCGGCACCGAGCCGGCCCGCCACCCACGCGACCTCGTCCACGTCCGCGCCGTCGGCGCGCAGCGCAGCGCCGACCAGACCTCCGCCGACCAGACCTCCGCCGACCGGACCTCCGCCGGCGACGACCACCCAGCGCCCGGTGGCACGATGTCCCGTGTCCGCGATCGGGACGGGCTCCCAGTGCGGCGCGTAGAACCAGTCGCCGGCGGCGCGGCCGGGGCCGGCGAGCGCCGCGCGCGAGGCGCGTTTGAAGCGAACGCCCGCGAACATCGCGACGAGACGACCGTCCGCATCGACGAGATCGAGATCACCGATCTCCACCTCGCCGGACGGGCCGGACGACGCCGCGGCGTCCGACAGTCGCACGCGACCGTGCGCGGTCAGGGTGCCGACGGCGTCGCGGACGAGGCGCCACCGCTCCACCCCGACGGGCAGGTACACGTCGCCGCTCGCTGCGGACAGGTCACCAGCACCCGCCATCGCCAGCCCGAGGAGCTGCAGGCAACCGTCCGCGAGCGCGGGGTGGATCGCCGGCGCAGCCTCGGCGTGGTTCGGGGCGAGGAGCGTCCCGAGCACCTCGCCGTCGCGGCGGACGCCACCGAGGATGCACCGGAACGCTGGCCCGTAGTCGACGCCGAGCTGCGCGAGCGCCTGGTAGTAGTCCGCCGCGTCGAACGCTTCCGTGCAACGGGCGCGGACCGCATCGAAGTCGTCGAACGATCGATCGGCGGCGCCATGTGCCGGCGGCACCTCGAGCCGCGCACGCGCGTGGCGGCGCCAACCATCCGCCACCGCCGAGTAGACGGTGACCTCGCGCAGGGCGTCGTCCAGCACCGTCTGCACCACGCTCGGCGTGTCGCCGTCCAGGACGAGCGGCTCGTCGATCTGCACGTCCACGACGTCGAGCTCGGCACCGCCGCCCGCCGCCCTGGCGGCGAGGCGCAGCAGCTCGAGGTGCGCCGCTGCGGGCACGATGACGGTGTCGTAGACCACGTGGTCGGCGAGCCACGACGGCGCACCCGGGGAGAGCTCGCGCTCGAACGCGTGCCCGACGAGCAGCGGCGAACGGACACGGTGTCCGAGGAGCGAATCACCCGCCGCCGGTCCCGAGACGGGTACGACACCGATGCTTGCGTCGGCGCGATGCACCCGCGGGTGCCAGTACCGATCGCGCACGAACGGGTACTGCGGCAGCGTCACCCGGCGACGAACCAGCGGCGCCTCGTACGCCCGCCAGTCGATCGCCACCCCCGCCACGTGAAGTGCTGCGACCGCGCGGTGCAGCTCACGCGCTTCGTCGTCGCTGCGCCGTGCCGACGGGATGAACCGAGCATCGGCGGGCACCGCGCAGCCCCTGGCCATCGACGAGAGGGTGGGCGCTGGTCCCACCTCGAGGAAGGTGCGCGGTCCGAGATGCACCGCGTGGAGGATCGACTCCTCGAACCGCACGGCCTC
>JAODBQ010000140.1 GCA_025464045.1 Ilumatobacteraceae bacterium | reverse complement strand
AACTTCCACAGCTCGTTTTGGTGAATTGGTTCGGGTGGTGGTGCTGGTTGCGTCGGTAGAAGTTGCCCGGGGCGTCGGCGGTCAGCGTCGTACCGTGCCGGTCATGGTGTCGCCGGGCTTCCGTACGTTCAGCCCGGCGCTGCAGCGGTTCTTCCTGGCGACCGTCGTCAACATGATCGGCTCGGCGGCGTTGTTCGGGTTCGTGCTGATCTACTTCCACGAGGTCCGCGGGATCTCGCTTGGACATGCTGGTTTGGCCGTGGGGGCGATGAGCTTCACGATGGTCCTGCTGACGCCGGCGGCCGGGCACCTCTCGGACAGGTTCGGGGCGCGCCGGATCCTCGCCGCGGGGTGCATGGTCTCGATCGTCGCGGGGTCGCTGTACATCCTGGTCGACTCGTTCCTCGCCGCGCTCGCCGTGTCGATGCTGCTCGGGGTCGGCAACGCGCTGTGGTTCCCATCGCAATCGGCGCTGCTGGCCGTGATTGTCACCGCCGAGGAACGGCCTGCGGTGTCGGCGTTCGCTCGTGCCTCGTTGAACCTCGGTGCCGCGCTGGGCGGTGTGATCGGTGGGTTCCTCGTTCACGCCAACACGATCGGCGCGTTCCGGTGGTTGTTCGGTGTCAACGTCGCGACCTACGTCGTGTTCCTCGTCGTGCTCGCCGGCATGCCGACGGGCAAGGTCGACCACGACGACCAGGTTCATCACGGCGGCTACCGGATGGTCCTGGCCGACGGGTTCTTCGTCCGGTTGCTCGGCACCGACATCGCAATCGCGCTGGGGTTCGGATTCCTGTTCTCGTTCATGCCCGCCTACGCGTCAGCGCTCGGGATCGACAAGACGACGATCGGTGTGCTGTTCATGTTCGGGGCTCTGAGCGTCGTGCTGACCCAGATCCCGACGCTGCGCTGGGTGCACGGCAAGAGCCGGATGTCCTGGCTCGCCGGGATGAACATGTGGTTCGTCGCCGCGTTCATGCTCATGGTCCTCACCGCTCACGTCCCGGTCGCCGTCGCTGTTGTCGCGATCGCGATCGCCCAGATCCTCGGCGGCTTCGGCGAAGCGGTGCTCGGCGCAGTCCGTCAACCGCTCACCTCCGACCTCGCCCCACCGCGGCTCATCGGCCGCTACTACGGGCTGATGACGATGGTGTTCCAAGGCGGCATGGGCCTCGCCAACAGCGTCGGTGGGATCGTGCTGCAGCACTCACGCACCCTCGTCTGGACCATCCCGCTCATCGCCTCCGCACTCGGCGTCGCCGGCTCACTCGCCCTCCGCACACGGATCCCAGCCAACGTCGCACTGAGTCCCTGACCAACGCTCAGCACCGAACGCGCCACAGCAACATCCCACCGAACCGGGTCTGGTTGGGCTGTCTCGGCGTGGTGCTGGTTGAGTGTCGAGGATGGATGGGCAGGTCGATCCGGTTCTCGGCGGCGTTGGCGACGCTCTCGCTCTGGCGGGGGGCGGCCGACGCGAAGCGGCCCGCGTCCTGCTGGAACAGCTGTGGAACGAGGTTGGTGCGAATGGCGACGCATTGCATCGATGCTCGATCGCGCACACCATGGCCGATCTGCAAGGTGACCCAGCTGAGGAGCTCGTCTGGGACCTGCGTGCACTCGACGCAGGGGTCGAGATCAGCGATGAGCGACTGGCCTCTGCCGGGATGATCGGCACGGCCGCCGGCATGTTGTCGTCACTCCACCTGAACCTGGCCGATGTGTACATGCGCCTCGGCCAGCTCGACCGAGCGCGCGAACACCTTGCAGCTGGTCAAGCCACCCTCACGGCGCTGCCCGACGACGGCTACAGAGCAATGATCAACGGCGGGCTCGACCGGATCGCCGGAGGGATCGACCAACCTGGAACACCCGATTAACCGGCGTTCCAGGACACTCCCTGGCTTCACCCGCGATCGTGATTATCGGTTGCCCGAGAAACGGCACATTGCGGGCAGTGTCCCATTCCGGCGGCCAGCCGTCTTGGGGACACCCATGAGGCCCGACGGGCGTGGCCGTCCAACTCGTCGTACGCGTCTGCGCGGGGCGGTGTCTCGGGAGCCTTGCCTGTCTCCTGCGCTTGCGAGGTCCAACTCCACGGCGACCTCCGACGCTGTCACCTGCTCGCGCTGTTGGAGCAGCAGTAGGACGGCCACACGACGGTCATCTCGCACCCGACGACAGTTTCACATCAAACCGGTCATGACCTGACCCGTTTAAGTCGCACGATCGCAGCATGACCACACCCACCAGCTCAACCACGCACCGCTTCATCGACCCCCGGCCAATCCTCGACCGGGCCATCGCCACCGGGGGGGCCGTCATCGCCGCCGTCAGGCCCGACCAGCTCACCGCCCCGACGCCGTGCCCCGAGATGGACGTGCGCGCGATGCTCAGCCACCTCGTCGGCGTACTCGACCGCATCGCCGCGCTCGGCAACAACGAAGATCCCTTCACAGTGATCGAGACCCACCCGCCCGACGACGATTGGTCCGACGCGTGGGCAACGTCGGGCACGCACGCCGCAGATGCGTGGCGCGACGACGCCGCGCTCGAACGACCTATGGCACTGCCGTGGATCCAGGGGAGCGGCGCAGAAGTGCTGACGTCCTACTTCTCAGAGCTGACCGTCCACACCTGGGACCTCGCGGTGGCAACCCGTCAGCAGCCTCACTGGGACGACGCAGTCGTCACCGCAGCGCTGGAGGCGCGCCAGATCCTGCCGGCGGAGAACCGCCGAGCGGTCTTCGAGGAGATCTCGGCCGCCATGGGCCTCGACGAGGTCGCCATCCCGTTCGCCGAGGCCGTCCCCGTGCACGGCGACGCCCCCGCCATCGACCGCCTCGTCGCCTGGAACGGCCGAGATCCCCGTCGCTGACCCGCACGCCGCACGGCAAGACTGGCTCAACGGCGCGGCTGTCACGCGGCTCCTGCGACCTCAGTCAGTCTCTGCGGTCGAGCGCGGGCGTGGCACACAGGCACCTATGCCACGCGCCTCGACCGCTCAGTAGTCGGGGTTGGGGGAAGCGTGCGATGGCGAGCCGTCGCAGACGAGCGTGCTCACTGGGACGTTGGTGACGTCGTGGATGGACGACTTCTCGACGGTATGGGTTCGTTTGGCCTAGGCGCGCAGACGGTGAGCTGCGAACCGATGGCGCCACCTGGACCCCACGACAGCGACCCACAGGTACCGCAGGCTCTGCGAGCCTCGCCTGCCCCCAACGAACAGCCCGATCGACAGGTGACGCGCTGCGGACTGACTGACCAGCCATTGTCGTTCCAGCTTCTATAGGCCTGTCGTGCTCACCCCATATTCGGCCTCTTCCTTGGTGAAGCCCTCAAACTCAAGTTGCTTGATGAGGCTGTTGCGCGAAAAGGACGAGTAGTCCAAATAGTCGGCGGCCTTCTTCGCCGCCTGCTCGTTCCAGTCTGTGTTCAAGGCACCGGTACCGTATGTGGCATCCTCGGCGGAGAAGCCCTCGAACTCGAGCTGCTTGA
>JAODBQ010000085.1 GCA_025464045.1 Ilumatobacteraceae bacterium | reverse complement strand
CTCCCGGCGGCGTTGGTGGATGGCCGACGGTGACTGGACGCGGCCACCGACGACGCACCGACCGTCGTCGCGACCACGCCAGGACCTGCGACGACGGACGCCGCGATCAGCGCAACGGACAACACTCGGGAGTTCAGACGCATGGCAGGTGATCGGCCTCTCGTGCAGGGGTCTTGATCAAAACCCTCAAGATGATCCGCGACGTTGGGATCAAGGTGTGCTAGAGCATGATCTTTTCACGAGACCGCGCGAATCGGCAACCCTCGTGTTCACGTCGATCACGTTGTCCCTGGTCAGGAGCCTGAAAAAATCCTAGTCTCGATCATTGATCGAGAGTTGAGTCTCAATCAATGATCGAGTGTTGACCTGGGGAAAGGGCAAACTCTCGATCAGGACATGATGCTTGTCGGAGCGGCCTGCGGTGGGCCAGCGGCGCCCCCGATCGCAAGCGCGTGCGGCGACCTCGGTACGGTCGGAGCATGGCAGAGCACATCCGGTACGAGACCGACGGCAAGATCGGGACGATCACGATCGATCGGCCCGAGAAGAAGAACGCGATGACCTACGCGATGCTCAACGACTTCATCGCCGCGATCGGCACGGCCGGCGCCGACCCGTCCACGAGCGTCGTCGTCATCACTGGTGTCCCTGGGGCGTTCTGCGCCGGCACCGACCTGGCGGACCTCGCCTCGACGCCGAACGAGTCGCGTGGTCTGCGCGGCACCGCGCAGGAGCGCACGCGGTGGTGGCCGATCGTGGAGTGCCCGAAGCCGACGATCTGCGCGGTCGACGGTCCGGCGATCGGGATGGGCGCGGAGTTCACGTCCCAATGCGACATGCGCATCGCCTCCACCAACGCGACCTTCGCGTGGAACTTCGTGCACCGCGGCTTGGTGCCCGACACCGGGGCCGGGACGTGGCTGCTGCCGCGCATCGTCGGCCTGCAGAACGCGCTGCGGTTGATCTACACCGGCGAGCGCATCGACGCTGCCGAGGCCGCTCGTCTCGGCTACCTCGTCGACGTCGTGGTGCCCGACGACCTCGCGTCGCGCACGAGGGCGCTCGCCGAGATGGTCGCTGCCGCGTCGCCCCACAGCCAGCGGCTGATCAAGAAGCTCGTGTACGACGGCCTGGCGTCGACGGTCGACGAGCACATGCCGCGTCACACGGCGGCGCTCACCGCGTGCTTCACGAGCGACGATCACCGCGAGGGCGTGGCGTCGTTCCTCGAGCGTCGCCCCGCGGTGTTCACCGGAACCTGAGCCGGCGATCCGGCGACGGCGTGCGCCTGCGGTGACGTGATGGGTGTGAGCCGGTGAGGTGGGCGCGCCAGGCGCCAGATCTGGCTCACCACGCGCCCACCCGGTGCTGATCGCCCGGGGAGACGCACGCCAGCGTCCGACCCCGGCAACCCGGCGCAACGGGCGCGGCTGTCCGCCGACATCGACGGGCTGCTGGCGACATCGATCGAGGAGATGCTGCGGTGCTCGAGCCCGGTCGTCAACTTCCGCCGCACCGCGCTGGAGGACACCGAGATCCGCGGCACGAAGGTGCAGGCGGGCGACAAGCTGATGGTGTTCTACGGCAGCGGCAACCGTGACGCGGACGTGTTCGCCGACCCGGACGTGTTCGACGTCGGCCGCGACCCGAACCCGCACACGGCGTTCGGTGGTGGTGGTCCGCACCTGTGCCTGGGCCTGCACGTCGCTCGGCTCGAGATCGCGGCGATGCTGCGCGAACTGCTCGTGCGCGTACCGGACCTCGCGCCGGCCGGCGAGCCGGAGGTGCTCGCGTCGAACTTCATCGCCGGCGTGCGCACCATGCCGGTCTCGTTCACCCCTGGGGCGCGACTCGGCAGCTGACCGCGCGGCACGGTCTGCGTGTTCACACGCTTGGGTACCTCCAGCCCGATGACCAGTCACGAGAACCCCGCGGCGCCCCCTCACGTTGGAGTGGTCGCCAACACCGACAAGCTGCGCGGCCGCGATGTGAAGCGGCTGCGCGCGGCGTTGCACGACGCCGGGTACGGCAACGCGCCGTGGATCGAGATCGCCAAGGGCTCGGAAGCCAAGAAGGCCGCGCGCAAGGCGGTCAGGGCCGGCGCGGAAGTGGTCCTCGTCTGCGGTGGCGACGGGTCCGTGCGCGCCGCTGCCGAGGCGCTCGTGGACGGCGACGTCGCTTTGGCGGTCCTGCCGGCCGGCACCGCCAACCTCTTCGCCGGCGCGTTCGACCTGCCGTCGGATCCCAAGGAGGTGGTCGACCTGATCCGAGCCGGCGGACGGCGGACCATCGACACGGGCGAGTGCAACGGCCAGACGTTCGCAGTCATGGCCGGCGCGGGTTTCGACGCGGCGATGATCGACAGTGCCGACGACCAGAAGGAGCGTCTCGGCACGATCGCCTACGTACGCGCCGGCGTGCACGAAGCGCGCACCCGCGAGGTGTTCGAGGCCCGCGTGGCCATCGACGGCAGCACGTTCTTCGAGGGCCCGGCGACCTGCGTCCTCGTCGGCAACATCGGCACGCTCAAGGGCGGCGTGCAGGCGTTCCCCGACGCCTCCGTCACGGACGGGTTGCTGGACGTCGCGGTGGTCACGGCCGCCGGGATGCGCGAGTGGGCGGCGTTGATGCTCGACGCCGTCCGGCACCGTCAGCGGGCGACGGCCCACGCGCAGCTGGGCCGGGGCGCCGACATCGTCGTCGAGCTCGACCGCAAGCACCGCTACGAGCTCGACGGGGGGATGAAGGGCCGCGCCAAGCGGCTGCGCCTGTCGGCGCACCCTCACTCGCTGGTGGTGTGCACGCCCACGCCTGCGCCGACCTGAGCGCGGCGGTCGCGGTGGCGGTTCGTCGAGCTGCTCGAGCGCGTCGTCGTCGTCCTCGTCATCATCGTCGTCGTCGTCGTCGTCAGACGACCATCACCCCGCCGCGGCCGCGGCCGTGCTCAGCGTGCGCGGAGGAGCGGCTGGTCCGCGGCCGCCGTCACCGCTTCGACGGGCTCGCCGAGGTGCTGACGGCGGCCACCGAACACGACGGCGACGAGCATGAACCATCCCCAGCCGAGCATCACGCCGGCCAGCACGTCGCTCAGCCAGTGCACACCGAGGAGCGCCCGACTCGTGGCGACGCCGATCGTCGCGAGCACCGCAAGTGCGGCGAGCGCGGCCCGCGTCGTGCGCGACCTGTCCCGGCCGAGCACCAGTGCGACCGCGGAGGTGCACGCGGCCGCCGCGCAGGCGTGGCCGGACGGGAACGAGTACCCGTGCGCACTGACGAGGTGCAGCACCGAGGGACGGTCGCGCCGGACGAGGACCTTGATCCCGTTGTTCAGCAGCAGTTCACCGATGCCGATGATGGCCACGAAGACGAAGACCTCGAGGTTGCGCCGCCGCACGAAGTCGATCGCCGCGACGAGCGCGAGGTAGGTGAACACGACCGGCGTGGCGCCGATGTAGGTGATCCAGCGGAGCGCGTCGACCGTGCGCGAACTGGCGTGATCGAAGCCCCACTGGGACACCGACGTGTCCGCCTTGGTGAGGAAGTCGTTGTGCTCGATCAGCGTGAGCAGCAGCCCCAGCAGGAGCGCCACCGCGAAGACGATGAGGAAGCCGATCGTGAGGAGGAAGCCGCCGGCGGTGCGACGGTCGAACCGCTCGCGAAGGAACCTGCGCAGCTTCGGACGACGGGCGATGAAACGTTGCAGCGCGCGTTCCTCGGCGGTCGGATCGATCGGATCGGCGTGCGTACGTGATGCCGATGCGATGAAGGCGATGGCCGCGGCCGCTGCACCGACGCCGGCGACGATGATCAGGAGCATGCGGGCGCCTCCCCGCCCTCCTCGAGTAACTCCCGTTCCTCGGGCCGACAGGCGGCGGTGCGCAGCAGGATGGCGCGAGTGACCAGCACCGAAGCGAGGCCGAGGATCGCGCCGGCAACGACGTCGGACAGGTGGTGCATGCCCCGGTACATCCGCGAGAACCCGGCGATCGATGCGACCAAGGCAACGATCGTCACCGACATGAC
>JAODBQ010000077.1 GCA_025464045.1 Ilumatobacteraceae bacterium | reverse complement strand
AGGCGGCAGGTGACGACGCCGACCTCCTCGACCACGGCGGCCAGCCACTTCGGACGGGTGACCGCGCAGACGGCGATCGGCTCCTCCAAGCCGGATCCCTCCAGCGCGAGGTTGACGAAGTGGGTGGCGTAGTCGGGTGGTCGCAGGTCCCGCGACAGCTCGAACAGCGCGTACGGATCCGGCGCCGTGTCGCGTTGCTCGAGCTGCACGAAGCTGCCAGATGTCGGCCCGGTTGCCCCGCCGGTGAGGCCGATCCCGTCGCACAGCGCCGCGCCGTGCACCTGGCTGGCACGTGCGCCGGCGAGCATCAACGCGATGTACGCCCCCAGCCCGCGCCCGACGACGGTGATCGTGCCGGTGCCGCCGGCGAGCGCGGCCAGCGCGATGTCGGCGTCTCCGAGCATGATCTCGGCCGAGTAGCCGCCGCCCATCGGCACGGTCGAGAGGCCGTGACCGGTGAAGTCGAGCGCAGCGATCGGGCCGTCCCAGCGGGCGACCCACGCCGGTGGCGCGGTGGGCGATGTCTCCCCGAGGCCGTGCAGCAGCAGCAGCGGCCGGCCTTCGCCCTCGCGGCGCAGGTGGTGCAGCGCGAGACGGATCTTGTTGTGCGTGAGGAACTGGATGTCGGCGGTCACGTCGTTGCTCACCGGCTGCCGACGAAGTCGAGCACCATCGCCGCGACCTCGTCGGGGCGCTCGATGTGCACGAAGTGGCCGACGTCGTCGATGATCTCGCACCGTCCGCCCATCGGCAGGTAGGGCAGGACCTGGCTGGGCACGGTGCCCCAGCCCATCTCCTCCATCATCGCCCCGAGGATCCCGAAGAACGGCATCGGCAGCCCGGGCAGCTTGATGATCGTCCACTCCGGACGCCACGGCCCGAACCCACCGAAGCGCATGGAGGCATCGATCTTCCACCGCCAGCCGTCCGGGTCCTCGCGCGCACCGACGGAGACGAGGTGGCACAGCCACTCGAACGGCAGTCGCGGGTTCATCCGCATCCGCCGTCGGGCGAGCTCCTCGAACGTGCCGGTCTTGCGCTGATTGCCGGCCGTGCGGCGGCGGTGGTCGAGCCACTCGATCACCTCGGTGCCGACCATCCGGCTGCGCTCGTGGTCGGCGACGTCGGGCTGGCGACGGCGGTAGGGGATGCCGTCGATGTTGATCACGTGGCTGAAGCGGTACGGCTGCGCATCCGCGAGCTGGATCATCAGCGACCCACCCTTGCTGTGGCCGAGCACCGGAGCCGGCTGGTCGGTGACCGAGTCGAAGATCGCCATCGCATCGCGGAGATCGGCGTCCCATCCGTAGAGCGCGGCGTGATCGCTGTCGCCGTGGCCGCGTTGGTCCCAGGCGATGACCCGCCAACCGGCCGCAGCGATCTTCGGGGCGAACACGTCGTACGTACGTGCGAAGTCGAAGCCGCCGTGGACGAAGAAGAACGGTGGCGCGTCTGCCTCGCCCCACTCGTGCACTGCGAGCCGGAGGCCACCGACGTCCACGGTGTACTCGCGGTCCGGCGTCTGTGCCCCGGGAAAGAACCCCAGCTCGGTCATCGGCAGGAGGATACGCGCGGCGGACCATGTGCCCTGTTCCGAGCGTGGCGGTCTACCATCCCGGCGATGAAGCGGGTGTTCGCACTGGCGCTCTCGTTCGCCGCAGCACCTCTCATCGGGGTGGGCTGCGGCTCCGACGGCGCAGGAAACGGCACGTTGCCGCCGATCGCCACCACGTCGTCGACCACGACGACGCTGGCGACGACCACCACGCTGCCGGAGTTCTACGTCGTGCAACCGGGCGACACGTTGAGCAAGATCGTCACCAAGCTCGGGGTGTCCAAGGACGACCTGCTGGCGCTCAACGGGATCACCAACCCGGACCACATCGAGCGTGGTCAGAAGCTGAAGATCCCCCGGCCCGGGGTGTCCATCCCGAGCACGCTGCCCGCCTCCACGACGGTGCCCGCCGAGACGACGGCACCGGCCTGACCGCGGGTCGGTCGAGTGCCGGACGCCCGACGGTGTGCGTTCCTAGACTGGCGGCCATGACCTTCTGGCCGAACCAGGACCACTGGAGCGTGCAGATCCCGCTGCACACGCCGCACCAGCGGCTGGACGTGCTGACACCGACCGGTCTCGTGCAGCTCGCCGACGCCACGTCCGTCGTGCCGGCCGAGGAGTGGGAGCGGCTGGAGTACCTCGACTGGAAGAGCGGCGGCGACACCAACTTCGCCCCGTTGGCCTCCGCCGATGGTGAGCTCGACTGCCGCGGGTTCTGGGACAAGGGCAAGACCGACAAGGACGCGCTGTGGACGTCCAACGCGGCGATCTCGCCGACGCTGCGCCAGTACGTGGAGGACATCGGCGCCAACTTCGGCCGGGTGCGGGTGATCAAGCTCGAGCCGCAAGACCGCGAGTCGGCCATCCGCAACATCCATCGCGACGACAACAACCGCTTCAATCCCGAGCACGAGGGGTGGGTGGTGCGCACGTGGTTGGAGCTCACCGACAACCCGGACAGCTACATGATCCTGATGGACAACGGACCCGACGGGCTTCCGGACCCGGCCACCGAGGTCCGCATGCCGTTGCATCGGGGGTCGCGGTTCGTGGTCGACACGCAACGTCTGTGGCACGTGGTCGTGCACAACGGCACCGCACCGCGGTACGCGTTGATCACCAGTTGCGAGAGCGGTCCGGCGCTGGACGGCTGGATCGACGCCCGGCTCCCTGCACGCGTCTGAGGTCGTCGCGCGCCGGTGCGCCGGCGCGCCGCGCCTCGACCCCGTCCGAGTCGGAACGTCGTCGTCCGAGTCGTTCGACGTGGCGCGAGTCGCTGCCCGGCGAAAGCTCCGCCCAGCGACTCGGGCCCTCGTCTCCGACTCGGACGAGCCGGGGTGACGGCGGATTCAGACCGGGGTGGTGGCGGCGCGGTGGGCGGCGGCGAGCTCGGCGATCTCGCGCATGATCTTGGCCAGCTCGAAGTCCTTCGGCGTGTAGACCGCAGCCACCCCGATCGCGAGGAGGCGGGGGCGGTGATCCTCGGGGATGATCCCGCCGACGACGACGGGGGCATCGACACCGATCGCCCGGAGCGCTTCGACGATCCCGGGCACGAGCTCGAGGTGCGAGCCGGAGAGGATCGACAGGCCGATGACGTCCGGGTCTTCGTCGCGAGCCGAGGCGACGATCTGCTCAGGGGTCAGCCGGATGCCGGAGTAGACGACCTCCATGCCGGCGTCGCGAGCGGCGACGGCGATCTGCTCGGCGCCGTTGCTGTGCCCGTCGAGGCCAGGCTTGGCGACGAGGAACCGTGGCGGACCGCCCGGCAGGGTCTTCACGTAGTCGGCCACCGCGGCGAGCTCGCCCGGCCGCTTGCCGACGGCCGCCGACACCCCGGTCGGGGCGCGGAACTCGCCGAAGACCTCACGCAGCTCGCCCGCCCACTCGCCGGTCGTGCCGCCGGCGCGGGCCAGCGCGATCGACGTCTCCATGATGTTCTCGCCGGACTCCGCCGCCTGGCGCAGCGCGAACAACGCCTTGGCGACCATGTCGTTGTCCCGCTCGCGGCGCCACTCGGTGACCTCCGCGATCAGCTCGATCTCGACCTGCGGATCGACGGTCAGGATGTTGCCGGGCGTGTTCAACGGCGAGTCCGCCGTCTCCGTGAACGCGTTGACTCCGACCACGAGCTGCTCGCCGGTCTCGATCCGCCGGGTGCGTTCGGCCATCGAGCGCACGAGTCGGCCCTTCAACTCCTCGACAGCCTCGAACGCACCACCGAGCGCCAGGACGTCCTGGAGCTCGGCCCACGCGTCGGCATGGAGCTCGGCGGTGCGCGCCTCGATCACCGTCGAGCCGTCGAAGATGTCGCCGTACTCGAGCAGGTCGGTTTCGAACGCGAGCACCTGTTGCATTCGCAACGACCACTGCTGATCCCACGGTCGCGGCAGACCGAGCGCCTCGTTCCACGCCGGCAGCTGCACCGAGCGGGCGCGGGCGCGCTTGGACAGCGTCACCGCGAGCATCTCCAGCACGATCCGCTGGACGTTGTTCTCCGGCTGTGCTTCCGTCAGCCCCAGCGAGTTGACCTGCACGCCGTAGCGGAACCGGCGGGCCTTCTCGTCCGT
>JAODBQ010000506.1 GCA_025464045.1 Ilumatobacteraceae bacterium | reverse complement strand
GCGGCTGGCGGCCGCCGCCCAGGCCGGCGAACGCAACCTCGTCGATCTCGTTCCCGACGAGATGGCGCGCACGTTCGTCGTCTGCGGTACGCCCGGCGAGGTCGCGACCCAGCTCGAACCGCTGTGGGACGTCGCCGACTCGTTGTGCCTCCAACCACCGCCGGTGCCCGGCGAGCAACGCCGCGCCTACGACGCGCGCATCGCGGAGACGTTCTATGTCTGACACATCCGGCGTGCCCGCGCTGCGCTTCGGGATCGCCCACGACTTCCGCTGCCCCGCCGGCAGCCCGTACACGATGGCCGACGTCTACGCGCAGACGATGGAGCAGATCGCCCTCGTCGACCGGCTCGGGCTCGACCTCGTGTGGTTCAGCGAGCACCACTTCGTGGACGACGGCTACCTGCCCAACTTCGTCCCGGTGGCCGGCGCGGCCGCGGCCATCACCAGCCAGATCAGGATCTCGACGGACATCGCCCTCGCGCCGTTCGCGCACCCGCTGCGGCTCGCCGAGGACATGGCCATCCTCGATCAGTTGTCCGGCGGCCGGATGGAACTCGGGCTGGGGCTCGGGTACGCGCCACACGAGTTCGCTGCGTTCGGGATGCCACGCTCGCACCGCGTGTCGTACACCGAGGAGTGCGCGGAGATCCTGCGCCTGGCGTGGACGGGCGAGCGGTTCTCGTTCCACGGCAAGCGCTGGGACTTCGACGACGTGCGGGTCACCCCGCAACCGGTCCAGCCGACCGGTCCGCCGCTGTGGATGGCGTCGACGAGTCCGGCCAGCGTCGCGCGCGCTGTCCGGTTCGACACGCACCTGCTCCCGCAGGGGCCGCGCCGGGTCGTGCTCGACCCGTGGCGCGAGCAGATGCGCGCGCTCGGTCGGGATCCCGACAACTACCGCGTCGGGATCATCCGCTCCTGCCTCGTCACCGACGACCCGGAACGCGACTGGCCACCCCTGCGCGCCGCGGAGCGGTACCGGATGCGCGTCTACGGCGGCTTTGCCGATGCCGCCGGCCTCGGCGGCCAGGAGATGTTCAAGGACGAGGAGCGGATCCCGCAGCGGATCATCATCGGCGACGTCGATCACTGCGTGGACGAGCTGACGCGCTTCGTCGAGGTCTTCGGCATCACCGATGTCGTCACGTGGGGCGCCGCGCCCGGGCTCGCTCCGGCGGCCCTCACGCCGTCGATCGAGCGCTTCGCCCGCGACGTCGTGCCCGCGGTGAAGGCGCGGGTCGCCGCCGGAAGGGCTTGAAGGAGGCACCCAGTCGCGTCACCGCGCTGACGTGATCGCCGGGCCCGCTTCCTCGCCCGTGCCGACCGGCTCGTGCGGCACGTCGCGCTTGCTGCGATACATGTCGTGATCGGCGGCGATCAGCAGGTCGTCCACGGTGCCGGCCGACTGGGCGATCGCCGCACCGACGCTCGCACCGACGGCGACGAGGGCACCGCCGGCGAGCACGATCGGGGCCGCGATCACCAGCTGCAGCCGATCGACGAGCGCGGCGATGTCGAGGGGAACGTCCGACAAGCCACCGAACACCGCGAACTCGTCCCCGCCGATCCGGGCGACGACGTCTCCGGTGCGCACGACGGCGCTCAGCCGACGAGAGATCTCGACGAGCACCTGGTCGCCGGCGGCGTGACCGTGCTCGTCGTTGATCGGCTTGAACCGGTCCAGATCGACGTACAGCAAGAAGTCGCCGCCGCTCCTCGATCGCCCGTTGCGTTCCAACTCGCCTTGCAGCCCGGCCCGGTTGAGCAGACCGGTGAGCGGATCGTGCGTCGCCTGGTGAGCGAGGAGCGTCCACTCGAGGTGGGCGATCGTCACGTCGCGCAGGCTGATCGTGATCTCCCGACCGGCGTCCCGGGCGATGCCGGCCAGCCGCGCTTCCAGCCAGACCTCGGCATCGGGCGCGTGCCCGCCGAGCAGACGGAACTCGATCACGCGGCGTTCGTCGTCACCGAGCGCTGCCGCCAGCGTCGCCCGTACCCACTCGCGATCGTCGGGGTGGACCACCTGCAGCACGTTCTCCCCGACCGCATCCGCTTCCGCGATGCCCAGCAGCTCGCCGATCGAGGTCGACACGTGGACCACCTCGAAGTTCGGGTCGACGACCATCGAGACGTCCGCGGCCGCATCGGCGAACGACTGCCATCGCTGCATCGACCGGCGCAGGTCGTTCTCCGCGCCGCGCTCCGCCGTGACGTCGCGCCACGACGCGAGCAGACCATCGGCGACCCTGTTCAGCTGCAACGTCAGGACGCGACCAGGCCGCCAGCGACGAGATCTGGTCTCGACGCGCGAGGGCGCCGCGGCATCGACGGCCGCGAGCCACTCCTCCACCAGCTCGTCGTCGCCACGGTCCTGGGCGCGGGTCGAGAGCAGCTCGCCGACGGTCTCGATCCCGAGCATCTCCCGCCCGGCCTGGTTGAGGTAGACGCAGCGCAGATCGACCGCCCGGCCGGCGTCATCGCGGACCGTCACGTAGCGAGCGACCGGATCCGCGATCGCTTCGAGGGTGGCCTCGAGCTCGGCCGCCTTTGTGGCGACCTCTCGTGAGCGTTCGGCCAAGCGGTCGCGCAGTGCCTGCGCGGACAGCCCACACATCGCTCCGCAGACCGACAGGAGCAAGGCCCCGCGCCATCCCGCCGACGGGTACGCGGCACCTGCGACGAACAGCAAGGGCACGGCGAGGGCGACGGCCACTGCAGCGATGATCAACCGCAGCTGTCGCCGCGAGGCGTACAGCGCGAACCACAGCACCGGGAGCAGCAGCAGCAGCGAGTAGCCGCCGCCGGCCCCGCCGGACCCGTGGCGGATCAGCGCGATGCCGCCGACCCACAGGACGCCACCACCGGTCTCCACCGCCATGGGTCCGTGCCACAGCGCGACGGTCGCGGCGACGACCATCCCGATGCCCGCGATCGTCAGCCCGATGAGCCATGTGGTGCGATCGAGGTTCCCGCCGGTCAGTGGCTCGATGAGCAGCGCGGACACACCGACGACCACGAACGCGCGGACGCGACGCAGCTGATCCATCCGCGTTGGCACGAGCTGATCGGGGTGTGCTCGCGCCTCCATCCACCTTCATCGGCAGCTCGATCGCCGCGCCCGCCGGTCGCGGCGGCAACTTGCCGAGAGCTTGAACCTGCGCAGCCGTCCGCCGCGTCGCGCGGTCGCCGTGGCGAGATCCCGACCGGTCCGTCACCCCGGGAGGTCGATGCGTTGGACCAGCCACTGCAGCGGCGCGTGGTCGGCGGCGAGGTGCAGGATCGACGCCACGAACCCAGGGATCGCGTTCCGCTCGTCGGCATCGTCGATCGCCCGATCCGCGCCGACACGCATCGCGTGTTCGAGCGTGGCGTCGTCCCACGTCACGTCGCCGTAGCCGCTCCTGCCATCCAGGGAGAGCACCAGCCGTTCGCGCGTGGTGTGCAGCTCGCAGGCCGCGCCGTTCAACGCCGAGAGACCGATCCGCTGCACCGCCGCGTCGAGACCGCGGCCGGAGTACGTGTCCGGGGGCGCAGTGCACGGGTCCTGCTCGGCGAGCTGACCGACGTGGAGCGCACCAGCTGCCGCAGCCGCCCCCAACGAGCCGATGCCGACCAACCCCGCGGCGACGATCACCGCGGTCGCGGTGCGCGGCCTCCGGCGCGACGGTCCCGGTGCCGGCGCAGCGGCACGCATCGCGACGATCACCGCCGGGAACGTCGCGAGCAGCGCGAGGGCGGCAGCGACTGCGAACGCGGGCCGGAACGAACGCGTCATGGCATCCGCCACGGTCGTCTGCAGCTCGTCGCGCGTGCGGGCGAGAGCGTTGTCCCCCTTGGCGCCGCCGTCGTCGAACACCTGGGCGAGGTCGGGTACGCGACCGCGTGGCGCCGACTCGATCGCGTCGCGCAGGTGCCAGGTGACCGGCAGCTTGTCGGCGAGTGGCAGCGGTGCCTCCAGCATGGTGCGGGTGGCGCCGAGCGTGGCGCGCTGGATGCCGGCGTCGATGCTCGATGACAACATCGGCGCGATCACCACGAGACCGAGGACCAATCCCGCGTGCCGTGCCCCGATCGTCGCCGCGCCCGACCGCACGAACGAACGGTTCGGCGGGATGGCTGCGGCGTCCAGCACCTCGTGCACCAGATCGAAGCCGGCGCCGCACAGCGCGAACGACGCGGCGGCGAACGTCCAACGCTCGCCTGGCACGAACGCGAGCCCGACGAGGCCGAGCGCGAGCAGGACGCAGCCGGCGACCGCACGTGTCGGCGCGGCGGCTGCGTGCCCGAGGCGGCCGACCAGCATGCCGATCGGCAGCGCGCTGACGAGTGCCGCGCTGCGCAGTGGGCTGTAGCGCCACACCTCGATCGCCAGCAGGACGCCGAGGAACAGCGCCGCGACGAGCGCCGCGAACACGAGCGCGAAGCCGACGTTCGCGAGCGCGACGCTGCCGCGAGCGCGGCGACGAGTGCGCGTGGCGCGGTCCGCGGGCAGCCCTGGCGCTGCGGGATGCAACACCGCCAGGAGCGCGAGCGCGGCGAGCGGCGCCTGGGAGAAGAAGATCGCCCGCCAGTGCAACAGCTCGGTCAGCGTGCCGCCGAGCGCGGGACCGAGCGCTGCACCGACCGCGCCGGCGGTCGCCCACCACCTGCGCCCGCGCCCGGCAGCGATCGCGTCGAGGACCGGCAGCGATCCGGCCAGGAGCAGCGTCGCGCCGCACCCCTGTGCAGCACGCGCCACGAGCAGGATCGACAGGTTCGTCGCGGCGCCGGCGAGCAGCGAGGCCGTGGCGAACAGGACGATGCCGGCCGCCAACGTCGGCGCGGGGCGCAAGCGGCGGTGCAGCAGGGCGACGGGGACGGCGACGACGGCGATCGCCAACGCGTAGGTGGTGAGCACCCACGAGACGCCGACGATGGTCGTGTCGAACGCCGCGTACATCGCCGGCAGCGCCAGTGCCACCACTGACGCGTCGGCGAACGCCAACGCCACGGCGACGAGCAACGCGACGGTTGCGACCCGGTCACGCGTCCGCTGCGGCGGTGGTGGTCCGCCGGTGCCGAGTTCGGGCGCCGCTGGATCGGCGACGTGCGGCGCAAGGGCTGACACGCCATCTGACCTGCCCGGTGGGGCTGCGGGCCAGACCCGGTACGTGCACGAGAAGTCGCGGAGAATGCGCTCCTTGGCGCTCGGGCACCGGCGATGCGGTCTAGAACCGCTCCTGCCCGGTGACGCGGTGGTGATCGGGGAAGTCCCGGTAGAGCGAGGCCTGGAAGTTCGTGACGAGCGAGTTGACCCCGTGGTGGGCCGACTCGACGGGATCGTCGCGGCTCGAGACCACGTGGAACGCGGCGTCGAGCTGGGCGAGGTCGCGCGTCTCGATCAGAACCTTGAACTCGGGCCCGACGCCCAGGCCGAGCTTGCGGCGCAGCAGCCGCCAGGACTCGATGTGGCCGTCGCGCTGGAGCATGCCGAGGTACGTGTCGAGCGCGGCGACCAGTTCGACATCGCGTACGCCGGCGCACAGGTCGACAGACAGCTCGTAGACGTCCACCGCGCCGATGGTACGCACCCGCCGGTCGCGCGTCGCCGCAGTCGTCGCGCTGTTTGCGCGATCGTGCGGCGGCACGTACAGTCGTCCGCTGATTGCGGAAGAGAGGGAAGTCGGTGTGATTCCGACACGGTCCTCGCCACTGTGACCGGGGAGCAACCCTGCACGAAGCCACTGGGCGCACAGCCTGGGAAGGCGCAGGAACGCATCGATCCGGCAGTCAGGAGACCTCACCGCAGTCGACATTTCACGTGATCCCCCAGGAAGGAATCCGAAATGACGACAGCTGCCCAGGTCCCGGGCGCAGTCCCCCCACACATCCGC
>JAODBQ010000050.1 GCA_025464045.1 Ilumatobacteraceae bacterium | reverse complement strand
GGATGTAGTCGATCGAGGTCGGGGTGAGCCGGAAGAAGTGCGACTGGAGGATGCCGTCGCCGAGGTGCGAGTAGGCCGCCTTCAGCTTGTCGGCGGCGGCGGTGGCGTCGTCACCCTCGAGCGCGGTCACCTTGGCCTGGATCTGGATTCCCTTGGCCTCGTCCCACGACTGCCCGGGATCGGGCGCATCGCCGGCGGCCACCGCGGCCACCGGGTTGCTGAGCAGGTTCGTCCCCGTCCGCGAGCTGCCACTGGTGGTGAACAGGATGTCGTGACCGTCCAGTGCGTAGAACGACGGCGCGGCATGCGGCACCCCGTCCTTCGAAGCCGTGCAGATCACGAGCAACTCCTGGCTCGCCAGGAACTCAAAGGCGGAATCGAGTGACATGAAGATGGTCCTTCCCGGAGACGAAGCGCCCATCATGCCTCATTGCCGAGAGAGGCGCGATGCCCGAGAGGTCAGCGTTGCGCGAGGCGGCTGGCGACGTCGACGCCGATCTCCGCCGCCGCTCGCTCGACGTCGCGCCCGAAGCGGCGCCGGGGGGCGCGACTGAGGCGCTCCACCGGCCCGCTGACGCTGACCGCGCCGAGGATCACACCGTCGCGGTCGGTCACCGGCGCGCTCACCGAAGCGACGCCGGGCTCACGCTCCTCGACGCTCTCGACGACGCCGTTGGAGGCGCCGCCGCGACGCGCGCCGCCGATGCCCGTGCCGTCGAGCACCTTGCCCGCCGAGCCGATGCCGAGCGGCAGCAACGCACCTTCGGCCACCGTCCAGCGCAGCGCGTGGGGTGACTGCAGCGAGACGATGCAGCGCCGCGCGTCGCCCTCGCGCACGTACAGCTGCACGCTCTCGCCGGTGCGATCGCGCAGCGCGACGAGCGCCGGCCTGGCGAGCTCGGCGAGCGGGAAGGCGTCGGTGGCGAGCCGGCCGAGTCGGATCAGCTCGAACCCGAGGCAGAACCGTCCGGAGGCGTCGCGGCGCAGGAGGTGGTGCCGTTCGAGGGCCACCGCGAGGCGGTGAGCAGTGGCCCGTGGCAGACCGGTCACCCGTTGCAGACCGGCCAGGTCGAGTGGCCCCTCGGCGACGGCGGCGATGATCGAGATCCCTTTGTCGAGGACGCCGACGCGGCCTACACTGTCCATCAGCGAGAACTCTATCCCAGCATTTGGGATTCGGCCAACCAACCACGAACCAGCGACGATCCAGCGAACAGCACGAGCGAGTGCGCTCCGCAGGACAGCCACGAAAGCGAGCGGCAGATGTCATCTCCAGCCACCCTGCCCGAGAAGGTGTGGGACCGCCACCTGGTGCACCGCGCCCCCGGCGAACCGGACCTGCTCTACATCGACCTGCACCTCGTGCACGAGGTCACCAGTCCGCAGGCGTTCGACGGCCTGCGCCTCAGCGACCGCAAGGTCCGCCGCCCGGACCTCACCGTGGCCACCGAGGACCACAACGTGCCCACCGAGCACATCGATCGCCCGATCGAGGACCCGATCTCGGCCCGCCAGGTCGAGGTGCTGCGTGAGAACACCGCCGAGTTCGGCATCGTCAACTTCCCGATGGGCGATGCCAACCAGGGCATCGTCCACATCATCGGCCCCGAGCAGGGTCGCACGATGCCCGGGATGACCATCGTCTGCGGCGACAGCCACACCTCCACCCACGGCGCGTTCGGCGCCATCGCCTTCGGCATCGGCACGAGCGAGGTCGAGCACGTGCTCGCCACCCAGACGCTCGGCCAGAGCCGGCCGAAGTGGATGAGCATCACCGTCGACGGCGAGGTCCGCGCCGGCGTGACCGCCAAGGACATCATCCTCGCGATCATCGGTGTCATCGGTACCGGCGGCGGCATCGGCCACGTCATCGAGTACCGCGGTTCGGCGATCCGCGCGCTGTCGATGGAGGGCCGCATGACGGTCTGCAACATGAGCATCGAGGCCGGCGCGAAGGCGGGGCTGATCGCCCCGGACGAGACGACGTTCGAGTACCTGCGCGGTCGGGCCAACGTGCCGTCCGGCGCGGACTGGGACGCGGCCGTTGCCGACTGGCGCACCCTGCAGACCGACGAGGGTGCGGTGTGGGACAAGGAGGTCGTCATCGACGCCGCCACGATCACCCCACAGGTCAGCTGGGGCACGAACCCCGGCCAGGTGGCTGGCATCGATGCGACCATCCCATCGCCGGCCGACTTCGACGATCCGACGGCACGCGAGTCGGTCGAGCGCGCGCTCGAGTACATGGGACTGGAGGCCGGCGTGCCGATCCGCGACGTCGCCGTCGACACGGTGTTCATCGGCAGCTGCACCAACGGCCGCATCGAGGACCTGCGCGCCGCCGCCGCCGTGCTGCGCGGCCGCACGGTCACCGTCAAGCGGATGATGATCGTGCCCGGCAGCCACGCGGTGAAGCGTCAAGCCGAGGCGGAGGGCCTCCCGGAGATCTTCCGTGCCGCAGGCGCCGACTGGCGCGAACCCGGCTGCAGCATGTGCCTGGCGATGAACCCGGACAAGCTCGCGCCCGGCGAAC
The DNA here is from genome assembly GCA_025464045.1 of Ilumatobacteraceae bacterium. GTDB lineage: Bacteria > Actinomycetota > Acidimicrobiia > Acidimicrobiales > Ilumatobacteraceae > JAODBQ01. Next base: position 2,258 of record JAODBQ010000050.1, on the reverse strand, counting down.
GTGCGGCCAGCACGAGCAACCGCAACTTCGAAGGGCGTCAGGGTCGCGGCGGCCGCACCCACCTCGTCAGCCCGGCAGTCGCCGCCGCCACCGCCGTCGCCGGCCACTTCGCCACCCCAGATGACCTCGGAGGTCAGTCATGAAAGCCGTTCGCATCGTCACCGGGCGGGGCGTGCCGCTGAAGCGCAGCGACGTCGACACCGACCAGATCATCCCCGCCTAGTGGCTCAAGCGGGTCGAGCGCACCGGGTTCGAGAAGGGCCTGTTCTCGACGTGGAAGGACGACCGCAAGTTCGTGCTCAACGACGAGCGCTACGCCGGTGCGTCGATCCTCGTCGCCGGGCCGTCGTTCGGGATCGGCTCCTCGCGGGAGCACGCCGTCTGGGCGATCCAGCAGGGCGGCTTCGACGCGGTCATCGCGCCGAGCTTCAGCGACATCTTCCGCAACAACTGCACGAAGAACGGGCTGATCCCCGTGGTCCTGCCCGAGCCGGTCGTCAACCAGCTGTGGGACGTCATCGAGGCGGATCCCGCAGCGGAGATCACCGTCGACATGGAGCGCCTGCTGGTCGAGGTGCCCTCGGTCGGGCTCGTCGAGCCGTTCCCGATGGCCTCGACCGACCAGGAGCGCTACCTCGGCGGCCTCGACGACATCGCGATCACGCTCTCTCACGCCGCCGACATCAGCGACTTCGAATCACGCCGACCGGCCTGGATGCGCTGATCGGCGGGGCTGTCTAGCTCGCTTCGAACTGGGACAGGTCGAGCAGCCGCTGGTCGTTGGAGAAGACCTCGACCGGCGGACCGAGCGTGAGGCGCAGCGCCCGTTGGAGGATGCGGACCTGCGTGTGCTGGTTGTACTCGGCCAAGGTGATGGCCCAGCCGTCGCGGCCCGCGCGGGCGGTGCGACCGCTGCGGTGCAGGTAGTCCTTGCCGTCGCCGGCGGGCTCGTAGTGGATCACCGCGCCGATGTCGTCGATGTCGATGCCACGAGCGGCGACGTCGGTGGCGACCAGCACGGCCAGCTTGCCGTCCGAGAACCGCTTGAGGGCCCGTTCGCGGGCGGCCTGGGCGAGATCGCCATGGATCGCTGCCGCGTTGACGCCGAGCTCGAGCAGGTTGCGCTCGACGCGATCGCAACCGCGCTTGGTCTGGCAGAACACCAACGTCTTGCCGACCGTCGACGCGAGCGCGGCGACGACGCGGTCCTTGTCCATGTGGTGCACGGCCAGGAACAGGTGGTGCATCGTGCCGACCGTGTCGGTGGCAGCGTCGATCGCCACCTGTTCCGGGTCGTTCATGTACCGGCGCACGAGGTGCCCGACGTCGCCGTCGAGCGTGGCCGAGAAGAGCATCGTCTGGTGGGGGGCGGTGACCTTGCGCAGGATCCACTCGACCTGTGGGGTGAAGCCGTCGTCGGCCATGCGATCGGCCTCGTCGAGCACGACGATCTCGATCGCGCCCATGTCGAGCTCGTTCTCCTTGAGCAGGTCGATCAGCCGCAACGGCGTGGCGACGACGACGTCCACACCGATCTCCAGCGCGTCGATCTGCTGGTTGCGCGAGGCGCCGCCGTAGACCGCGAGCACCGTGCGGCCACAGGCGATCGCGACGGGCGCGAGCACCTCGGAGACCTGCAACGCCAGCTCACGGGTGGGCACGAGCACGAGGGCTCGTGGGCGGCGCGGCTCGCCGGGACCGCTCAGGCGCGCCAACATCGGCACACCGAAGGCGAGCGTCTTGCCGGAGCCGGTGCGGGCACGCCCGCACACGTCCTTGCCGGTGAGGGCGACGGGGATCGCCTTGGTCTGGATCGCGAACGGCGTCGTGAACCCGGCGGCAGCGAGGCCGAGGTCGACCTCTGGCGGGACGCCGAGCTCGGCGAAGCCCGTGGGGATGTACTCGTCGAGACTCAAGGAAGCGGCCGGCTCAGGAGCGGCCCGGCGCTCGGCCGCCGGCAGGGAAGGTCGACGCCGGCGTCGCGACGCACCCTGTGGGCGAGTGTTTTCAGGCATGTCAAGCAGTCAGGCTACTGACCGCCACCCCCATTTCCCGTGAACCCTGCCCCGACGGCCCCACCACCGCCACCGTGCAACCCACACCGACACCGACGCCCACGCTCCTGACGTGGTGCCGGGCAGGTGACTGGCGGCACGAATCGCGCCCAGCAGCCCGAGGTCGTCGCAACGTCATCGTCCGCGTCGGACGTCGTGGTCCGAGTCGCAACGTCGTCGTCCGAGTCGCTCGAGGCGGCGCGA
>JAODBQ010000039.1 GCA_025464045.1 Ilumatobacteraceae bacterium | reverse complement strand
CGCCGAGCACCTTGAACAGGCTCGTCTTGCCCGCGCCGTTGCGCCCCACGAGACCGACCTTGTCGCGGGGCATCACGGAGAAGGACGCGTCGGCGACGATCAGCCGCCCGCCCACTTCCACCGAGATCCCCTGCACCTGCAACATGTCGGTCCAGGGTGGCAGGCGATCACCTCAGCCACAACCGGCTTGCCGGAGACATGTGGCCGCCGTCATCCGGGCCGTCCGGCGCGCGGCGTACGATCGGGCGATGGAGCTGCTGGCAGACGGGGCGCGTGCGGCCCGCGCGACGGCCCGTCCGTGGCGGGTCCGAGCACTCCCGGTCGCGTGCTGCACCGCGCTGGCGGGCGCGGCGCTCGTCGTGGCCCACAACGATCCCGCCGCGTCGAACAGCCACTTCCCGGGATGCGCGTTCCACGCGGCGACCGGGCTGTGGTGCCCGGGTTGTGGACTCACCCGGGGCGTGCACGCCCTGCTCAACGGTCACATCGGGCAGGCGCTGTCCGCGAACGTCTTCACCCCGTTCGTGGTGGTGGCGCTCGTGGTGCTGATGATCTCGTGGTTGCGCACGGCCTGGGGACGCTCGGCGCTGCGCCTGCGCCCGATCGCACAGCGCCGGCTGATGGTCGTCGGACCGGCCGTCGTACTGCTCTACGGCGTGCTGCGCAACGTCCCGGTGGCACCGCTGCGCACGCTCGCGCCCTGACCTGCGTTCGCTACGGCGTTGGTGACCCAGCGGCTGTGGTTGGGGATGCGTTGGTCGGCGATGCGGTGGTCGGGGATGCGGTGACCGGCGACGTCTGAGTCGGCGCTGTCGGCCTCGCCGTCGTCTGTACCGGCGGCGACGTGCTCTGGACCGGCACGGACTGGACCGGCACGGTCTGGACGGGGGCGGCGGTCGTACCCGTCGCGGGCTTCGCGGTCGTGGTGGTGACCGCACCTCCACCGGCGGCCGCCGTCGTGGTCGTGACCGGCTTCGTCGTCGGCTTCGTGGTCTTCGGCGTCGTCACGCGCGGCACCCGCACCGGCGCGGTGGTGCCGGTGTCGACGGACCCGGCGGAGTCGTTGTGGTAGCTCGTGGTGAGGCAGTCGCCGGGCTCCGCCAACGGCGCTGCACCGAGCGTCGCCGCCATGCTCAGCGCCAGCGAGGTGCGCCCCGACGTGGTCAGGTGGAGGCCGTCGCCGCCGAGCAGGCCCGGCGCGGCCTTGGAGATCGTCGCCCAGTCGAGCACGGTGACGTTCGTGCGCGCCGCGGCGATCGCGCGGATCGCGTTGTTGACGTCGACACGGGTGGGGGCGAACTCCGTGACCGTGACGAGCACGACCGGGTTCGGTGACAGCCGGTCGACCTGCTGCTCCAGGAGCGCGGAGTAGACGTCGGGGTTGTTGCCGTAGTTGCTGCCGAGGAAGATCACCCCGACGTCCCAGCCCGCGGCGAGTCGCTTGTCGAGGACCTGCTTGCCGAAGTCGATGAACCGCCCGACCTCCGCGTCGAGCTCGACCTGCCAGCCCATCGGGACCAGCGCGTTGCACATGTCGTTGCTGTACCGACGCGAGGTCGAGGCGAGCACCGAATCGCCGATCAGCAAGACGCGGTTGCCTGCTGCGTGCTTGCCCACGTCGTCGATCCCGGGCTCCGTGCTCGACGTCGCCACGACGGTCGTCGAACCGTCGATCGCCGACGCCGCGGCGCTCGCCGCCCAGCTCGTCGTGGAGCCCGCTGTGGACGCCGGTTCGGTCTGGGGATCCACCGTGGAGGGCAGGATGCCGACACCGCCGACCGTCCCCGACCCCGGACCGGGTGCGGGGAGCTTCCCGGGATCCGACGCCCCGACCGATCCGCAGGAGGCCAGCACGGCCAGGCCGCTGGCGAGGAGGAGGACACGACGAAGATGGGGCAAGGTGCTCATTCGACCGACTCGCGACCGCCGACGCAAGTCACCTCGCGGGTGAGGTCAGTCGCGCGCCCGGCCAGTCAAGCAGATCCGGTGGGCACGACCGAGCGATGCGGATCCTCCGGCGCGAGATCCTCGAAGCGGTCGATGTTGCGCAGCGACGGGAACGCCACGGCCCAGACACCGACGACGACGAGCGTGCCGACGCCGCCGCCGATGACCGTGGCCGGCACGCCGAACGCTTGGGCGGCGAGTCCGCTCTCGAACGCACCGAGCTCGTTCGACGCGCCGATGAAGACGTTCTCGACCGCCAGCACACGTCCCCGCTTCTCGTCCGGCGTCACCAGCGGCACGAGCGAGCTGCGGATGAACACGCTGACCATGTCGGCAGCCGACAGCACCATCAGCGCGAGGAACGCGATCAGGTAGCTCCTCGTGAAACCGAGGACGAGCGTACCGACGCCGAAGATCCCGACGACCGTCAGCAGCGTCCGCCCGATCCGTCGCCGCACGGGACGGATCGCGATGCAGATCGCCATCGCCGCGGCGCCGATCCCGGGCGCGGCGCGCAGCCAACCGTAGGCGATGTCGCTGGCACCGAGCCGCTCGTCGGCGATCGCCGGGAGCAGCGCGACCGCACCGCCGAACAGCACCGCGAACAGGTCGAGGCTCATCGTCGCCATCAGCACCGGCGTGCGGCGGATGAACCGCAAGCCCTCGAGCGCGCTGCGCACCGTCGGTCGTTGATCGGGCCCGGGCGACTCCGGCTGGCGGACGAAGGTGACGAACCACAGGCTGACCCAGCCGGCGAAGATCAGCAGGCCCGAACCTGCGTACGCGACCCACGGGTCGACTGCGTACAGGAATCCGGACATCGCCGGACCGACGATCACCGCGCCGGTCCACGTCGCCGAGAACAGGGCGATCACCTTCGGCAGGGCGCCGTCGGGCGCGACCATCGGCGGCATCGCCCGCAGGGCCGGGGCCTGGAACGCGCGCCCGATCCCGTAGCCGAACGAGATCAGGAAGATCGGCCACACGTGCGTCGGGTTCGTGCGCGAGTAGAGCAGCAGCGCAACGGACGACGCCATCTCGACGCCGACCGCGATCAGTCCGACGACCTTGCGGTTGAAGCGGTCGGCGACGGTGCCGGTGACGAGCACCAGGAGGGCGGCGGGCAGGAACTCGGCGAGGCCGATCCAGCCGAGGTCCGCCTCTCGACCGCTGATGTCGAACGCCTCCTTGCCCACGGCCGCGGCCTGCAGCGCGACACCGGTGAACAGCACGAGGTTCGCCAACAGCAGTCGCCGCACCGGCGGGAAGCGGAGGAGCGCGCCCGGCGTGTAGACCGGGACGAACGGGGGTGACGGGGCGTCGCTCACGAGGGGCCGACCCTAACGGTGCACGCCCTGTCCGACGACACCCTCCGGCTCGATGCCCGCCGCCTGAACTGGACCCGACGGTGATCGCGAGCCCTACCGCGCCGTCCAACCACCGTCCACGATCAAGCTCTGACCGGTCATGAACGTGCTGCCGGGTCCGGCGAGCAGCAGCAGCGCCGCATCCAGCTCGTGCTCGAAGCCCATCCGCGGGATCGGCGAGTTCAGCCCGATGAACCGCAGCGCTCCGTCGTCGGTCTCCATCCCCGCCGTCATCTCGCTCTGGAACCAGCCCGGGCACAGCGCGTTGACCCGCACGCCCTTGCGCGCCCACTGCAGCGCGAGCTCGCGGGTGAGGTTGATCACGGCACCCTTCGACGCGCAGTAGTGCGCCTGCTTGATCGGGGTCGAGCCGACGTGCCCGAGCATCGACGCGACGTTGATCACGCTGCCGCCGCCACTGGCGATCATCGACGGTGCGCACAGCTTGGCGAGGTGCCAGAGCGCGGTGACGTTCAGCTCCATCGCGCCGCGGAACGTGTCGAGGCTCTCGTCCTCGATCGCCACCTTGTGGCCGACTCCGGCGTTGTTGACGAGCACCCCGACGTTGCCGAAGCGTTCGATCGCGGTGGCGACCAGACGCTCGCGATCGATGTCGACGGAGAGGTCGGCAGCGACGGCGAGCGACCCGGGCAGCTCCTCGACGAGCGCGTCCAGGCGCTCGGCACGACGGGCGGCGACGACGACGTTGGCCCCGACGCTGTGCAGGACGCGAGCGAAGCGGTCGCCGAGGCCGGAGGAGGCCCCGGTGACGACCGCCGTGACGCCGTCGAGGCGGAACAGCGCGAGCGGATCGAGGACGGTGGGAGCAGGCATGGTTGCGATTCTGTGACAACCGGGGCGGTCTGGAGAATTTGTGCGACATCGGTGAACTTTTTGGCCCACTGCGACGTCTAGTAGTGCGTGGAGATGACGGACATCGACGACACCCGCACACGGCATTCGAGCGGGCGCTCGAGCGGGCGTCGGCGCGTCGCCATCACTGGCTGGGGGACGGCGGTGCGCCTCGGCATCGCGGTCAGCACCGTCGCCGCCCTGCTGGTCGCAGCCTTCGCCGGCAGGGTCGCCGATTCGACCTTGATCTGCGCCGTCATCGCCGCGGCGTCGTTGGTGGGTTGGCGCAGCGCGGAGCACGCGCCGCTGCCGGCCGCGCTGCGCGTGCGCCGCCGGTAGACCGCCCGCCGGCACCCTCCCGCCCGCCCCTCTCCGGGCGCCGGCACGATCCCGGACCCCGTGCGGGCATGTGGGACGATGAACCGATGAGCGCCTGTTCCCGGCCGACAGCCGTCAGACGATGAAAGTCCGCATCGGCTACGGGTTCGGTGTGCGCACGCAGCTCAACGACGACAGCTTCGCCGAGGTCGTCGACGCGCTCGAACGCCTCCGCTTCGACAGCCTGTGGCTCAGCGAGCGGATCGGCGGCGAGGCGCCGGATCCCCTGGTGGCGATGGCGTTCGCCGCCGGACGTACGACGAAGCTGAAGTTCGGGATGAGCGTGATGGTGCTGCCCGGGCGCAACCCTGTCGTGCTCGCCAAGGAGCTCGCCACGCTCGACCGGCTGTCCAACGGTCGTGTGCTGCCGGCGTTCGGCCTGGGCGTCGCCGACGAGCACGAGCAGCAGGCGTTCGGCGTCGATCGCAAGGAGCGGGCGAAGATCTTCGACGAGGCGCTCGCCGTGCTGCGCGGGGCCTGGGGTGCCGAGCCGTTCAGCTTCGACGGCACCTACTTCCACTACGACCAGCTGCGCGTGCTCCCCAAGCCGCGACAGCACCACGTCGACGTCTGGCTCGGCGGCATCGCCCCGTCGGAGCTGCGCCGCGTCGGCCGCCTCGCCGACGG
>JAODBQ010000021.1 GCA_025464045.1 Ilumatobacteraceae bacterium | reverse complement strand
TGGACGCCAAGGCGAAGGCGCTCAAGGCGCAGGGCGAGAACGTCATCGGCTTCGGTGCCGGCGAGCCCGACTTCCCGACGCCGCAGCACATCGTCGAGGCCGCGATCCGGGCCTGCTCGAACCCGGCCATGCATCGCTACACACCGGCCGCCGGCCTGCCCGAGCTGCGCGAGGCGATCGCCGCGAAGACCAAGCGCGACTCCGGGTTCGACTGCAACGCCAGCCAGGTGCTGGTCACCAACGGTGGCAAGCACGCCGTGTTCAGCGCGTTCGCGGCGCTGTGCGATCCGGGCGACGAGGTGCTCTGCCCGGCCCCGTACTGGACCACCTACCCCGAGGCGATCGTGCTCGCCGGCGGCATCCCGAAGGTCATCGACACCGACGAGGAGACGGGGTTCCGGGTCACCGTCGATCAGCTCGAGGAGGCCCGCACCTCGCGCACCAAGGCGCTGCTGTTCGTCAGCCCGGACAACCCGTCGGGTGCGGTCTACCCGAAGGACGAGATCGAGGCCATCGCCCGCTGGGCGCTCGAGCACGGCATCTGGGTGGTCACCGACGAGATCTACGAGCACCTCACGTACGGTCCGCACGAGTTCGTGTCGATGCCGACGCTCGTGCCCGACATCGCCGACCAGTGCATCATCGTCAACGGCGTCGCCAAGACGTACGCGATGACCGGGTGGCGCGTCGGCTGGCTGATCGGTCCGAACGACGTGGTCAAGGCGGCGACGAACTTCCAGTCGCACTCGACCTCGAACGTCGCGAACGTCGCCCAGGCGGCCGCGCTCGCGGCGGTGAGCGGCGATCTCTCCGCTGTGGCGATGATGCGCGAGGCGTTCGAGCGCCGCGGCCGCACGATGCACAAGATGCTCAGCGAGATCTCGGGTGTCACGTGCCTCGAGCCCCAGGGGGCGTTCTACTGCTACCCGAACCTCACGTCGCTCCTCGGCCGCGAGCTGCACGGCAAGGTCGCCCACACCACGCTCGAGCTCGCCGATCTCGTGCTCGGCGAGATCAAGGTGGCGTTCGTGCCCGGCGAGGCGTTCGGCACGTCCGGCTACGGCCGGTTCTCCTTCGCGCTCGGCGACGACGACCTGGTCGAGGGCATCCGCCGCCTCGCCGAGCTCGCCGAATCCTGATCCCGCCCGCCCCGCCCGGCCCCGCCCGCTCGGTCGAGCGCGTCAGCCGCGTCGTCGCGGGTCAGGTCGAGGCGCCGCCGAGCATCGTCTTCAGCGTCTGCGCGGCACCGAGCAGGCCGGCGCTCTCGTAGGGGACGACGATCTTGGCGTTGTCGCTGTCGGCGAACTTCGACAGCGTGTCGAGCTGCAGGATCGCGATCGTCGACGGCGTCGGCGCCGCAGTCTGGATCGCGCCGTAGATGCTGGCGATCGCCTGGGCCCGGCCCTCGGCCTCGAGGATCGAGGCCTGACGGTTGCCCTCGGCGCGCAGGATCGCGGCCTCGCGCTCGCCCTGCGCGGCGCGGATCGCCGCCTTCGCGGCGCCGTCGGCGATGTTGATCGCGGCCTGCTGGCAGCCCTCGGACAGGAGGATCTTCGCCCGCTTCTCCTGGTCGGCCGTCTTCTGCAGTGCCAGCGCTTGGAGGATCTGCGGCGGCGGCGCGATCTCGACGATCTCGATGCGACTGATCCTGATGCCCCACTTGTCGGTGACGGCCTCCATCATCGCCTGCACGTCGACGTTGATCCGCTCCCGCTCCGACAACGCCTCGTCGAGCGAGAGCGTGCCGATGACCGAGCGCAGCGCGGTGCGGGCGAGTGCGTCGATGGCCACGTCGAACTGGGCGATGCTGAACAACGCCTGCTTGGCGTCGACGATCTGGGTGAAGATCGTGGCGTTGACAGTGACCACCACGTTGTCCCAGGTGATCACCTCCTGACGATCGCCGGTGCGAGGGATCTCGCGCATGTCGACCCGTTGCAGGCCGTCGATGAACGGGGCGATGATGACAAGGCCAGGCTCGTGCGTCTTCTGGTACTCGCCGAGGCGCTTGACCACGCCGACCTCGCCCTGCTGGACGATGTTGATCATGTTCTTGAGCATCATCAACACGACCAGGACGACGATGACGGCGACGACGAGCCCACCGATGCCGACGGGACCGATTGCAATCATTGGAGTTCCCTCTCTGGGACTGACTTGACGGTCAGCGTGGTTCCGCTGACCGAGACCACGACGACGGTGGTCGCTGCGGCGATCGGCTTCTCGTCGGCGGCGATGGCGAGCCACGTCTCGCCGAGCAACCGGACGTGTCCACGCTCGTGGAACGGCACCTCGTCGATCGTCGTCCCGCGCGCGCCGACGAGGCCGCCGTGCACTCCGTGGACCACGATGCCATCGCCGTGTCGGGCGAAGGCCTTGCTGACGTACGGCCGCACCGCCACGACACCGACGACGGTGACGGCAGCAGCAGTGGCGATCTGGACCCCGATCGCGTCGGGCGCGACGGTCGTCACGACGGCGGCCGCCGCCGCGCCGGCCGCGCCGAACATCGCGAAGAAGGCGAGGTGGTGCATCTCGACCGCGAGCAGCAGGGCTGCCACTGCGATCCACACGACGAGCACGCCGATCCTCCTCTGGAGGGCTGACCAGCGCTGCGCGCGGACCGTTGCCTCCTCCGAAGTGCACGATACGCCCGCACCGGGCATTCGCGTCAGCACCTGCGGCGGCCGTCCGCCGCCCGCGATCAGCCGAGGCGATCGGCCGGCGCGGTCAGCGGGTGCGGTTCAGCCGAACCACTCGCCGAACGTGGGCACCTCGGTCACCCCCGCGCACGCCATCGCCACGAGCGGGACCGCGGCCATCGCGCCCGAGCCCTCGCCGAGGCGCATCTCCAGGTCGAGCAGTGGCTGCTTGCCCAGCCGCTCGAGCAGCCGGCGGTGCCCCGGCTCGGACGAGCAATGGCCGACGAGGCAGTGGTCCAGCGCCCCGGGCGCCGACAGCAACAGCGGCCACGCCGCGGCCGTGACGACGTAGCCGTCGATCAGCACGGGCAGCTTGCGGTGGCGCGCGGCAACGATCGCCGCGGCCATCGCGACGAGCTCGGCGCCGCCGAGCTCGCGCAGCACCTCCAGCGGATCGAGGACGCCGGCGACGCGGTCGATGCTCTGTCGCACCGCGTCGCGCTTGCGAGCGAGGCCGGCGTCGTCGACGCCCGTGCCGCGGCCGACCCATGCCGCAACCTCGCCACCGCCGAGCGCGGCGGCGACCGCGGCAGCGGCCGTGGTGTTGCCGATGCCCATCTCGCCGAGGACCAGGAGGTCGGCGTCGAGGTCTTCGACGGCGGCGCGGCCCGCCTCCACGGCCTCGTCGAAGCGGGCCTGGTCCATCGCCGCCTCGAAGCGGATGTCGCCGGTCGGCCGGCCGACGCCGACGTCGATCGCCGCCACCGTGGCACCGGCGACGTGCGCGAACGCGGTGACGGTCGACTTCCCGGCCCGGTACGCGGCGAGCATCGCCGCGGTGACGTCCACCGGGTACTTGCTGACGCCGGCCGCGGTGACCCCGTGGTCCGCGGCGAAGATCACCGCCGACGGTCGGGTGACCGCCGGGCGACTGGTCTCCTGCCAGCGCGCGACCCACACGGCCACCTCGTCGAAGCGCGCCAGTGCACCGGCCGGCCGGAGGATGTCGGACGCCCGCAGACGCACCGCCTCGGCGGCGGCGTCATCGCCAGCGGGCAGCGAGGTGAGGGCGGACGTCAACCAGTTGTTCACAGCAACTCCCACGGATCGCGGAGGCGGACGGCTCGTCCGGCGACGACGAGGAGGCTAGTGGCGGCAACCGCGGCGAGCGACTGGTTGAGGCGGCCGAGGTCGTCGCGGTAGCGCCGGCCGAGGTCGGATTCCGGGTGGATGCCCATGCCGACCTCGTTGCTCACGACCACGCTCGGTCCGGACCGCCCGGTGAGGGCCTCGATCACCGCGGCGGTCGAAGTCGGCAGATCGTCCGCGCCGGCGTGGAGGAGGTTGCCGAGCCACACCGTGAGGCAGTCGACGATCACCAGCGCGTCGGCAGGTGCCGAGCGGACCGCCGCGGCGAGATCCACCGGCGCCTCGACGGTCGGCCAGTCCGGTCGTTCGTCCCGGTGCCGATCGATCCGGTCGCGCATGTCGTCGTCGAACGCGACCGCGGTGGCGACGAAGACGACGTGGCCGACGTGGCGCACGCCGATCTCGACCGCCAGCGTCGACTTGCCGCTGCGCGCCCCGCCGACGAGGAACGTGATCGCGCCCGCCGTCAACCGCGCCCGGCCCGGACAGCCCGATGCGACCGACGGCTCAGGTCGAGGGGAGGAACCACTCGTCACCGTCGAGGCAGTGGATCGATTCGCTGGGGCCCCACGTGCCGCGGAAGTACGGGTGCACCGGCCCGGGATGATCGAGCGCCGGCTGCACGACGCGCCACGTCAGCTCGACGATGTCCTCCCGCGCGAAGCGTCGCGGCGAACCCTGCAGCGCGTCGCCGATCAGCCGCTCGTACGCGTCGCGACGCTCGCCGAGCGCGGCGGCGAAGTCGACGGCGACGTCCACGTTCTGGCTGTCGAGCGCCTCGCCCGGCGTCTTGGCCTGGAGGGTGAAGGTGACGCCGTCGTTGTTGCCGAGGCGGAAGCGCACGAGGTTGCGCTCGGGCGTCGGACCGCCGGCCTCGTCGAACAACATCCGCGGCGGCTCGTGGAACTCGACGACGACCTCGCTCGCGTTCGCCGCGAGCGCCTTGCCGCAGCGGACGTACCAGGGCACGCCGGCCCAGCGCCACGAGTCGATCTGCAGGCGTGCGGCCACGTACGTCTCGGTATCCGAGTCGGGCCTGACCCCGGGCTCGTCGCGGAAGCCGACGTATTGGCCGCGCACCAGGCACGCCGGTTCGATCGGGCGCATCGCCGCGAACACCTTGGCCTTCTCGTCCTGCAGGTAGCTCGACTCGGGACCGACCGGCGGCTCCATCGCGACGAGCGCGGCGACCTGCAGGAGGTGGTTCTGGAGCACGTCGCGCATCGCGCCGACGCCGTCGTAGAAGCTGCCGCGCCCCTCGACGCCGATCGTCTCGCTCATCGTGATCTGCACGCTGCGCACGTAGCTGCGGTTCCACAGCGGTTCGAGCAGCGTGTTCGAGAAACGGAACACGAGCAGGTCCTCGACGCTCTCCTTGCCGAGGTAGTGGTCGATGCGGAAGATGCGCTCCTCGGGGAAGACCTGGTGGAGGATCTCGTTCAGCTCGACCGCGCTCTGGAGGTCGCGGCCGAACGGCTTCTCGACGACGATCCGCCCGCGCTCGTTCAAGTGGACGGATGCGAGCGCGGTCGCCACTGCCGGGAACATGTCCGGTGGGATCGCCATGTAGAACACGGCGCACTGGCTGTGGTGCTCGTCGAGCGTGTCGGCGAGCGACTTCCACGTCGCCGGGTCCGAGTAGTCGCCCTGGATCAGGTCGAGCCGCTCCAGGAACCGGGCGAGGATGACCGGGTCGGCGTTGGGCCTCGCGGCGAGGACCGAGGCGCGGGCGTGCTCGCGGAACGAGTCGTCGGTCCAGTCACTGCGGGCGACGCCGACCACGTGCAGCTTCAACTGACCGTGGGCCTCCATCGAGTACAGCGACGGGAACAGCTTGCGCTTGGCGAGGTCACCCGTGGCCCCGAACAGGACGAGCGCATCGGCGGGGGGTTGGTTCTCGCTCCTCATGAGACGACCTCGGTGGTGCTGCTCGGCGACGTGGCGTTCGTCGTGGTGGCGTTCGTCGTGGCGTTCGACGAGCCGATGGTCTCGACGGCGCTCGCGGTCGCTCCGCCGGCGCCGGCACGCTCGTGCGGCGGCACTTCGACGTGGCCGCCGAACTGGGCGCGCATCGCCGAGAGGAGCTTGTCGGACAGCAGCCCGTTGCCGCGAGACGAGAACCGGGCGAACAGCGCGCTGGTGAGCACCGGCGCCGGCACCCCCTCGTCGATCGCCGCACTGATCGTCCAACGACCTTCGCCGCTGTCGCTGACATGACCCGTGAACCCGCTGAGGTCCTCGTCGGCGAAGAGCGCGTTGGCCGTGAGGTCGAGCAGCCAGCTGGCCACGACGCTGCCGCGCCGCCACACCTCGGCGATCGCCGGCAGGTCGAAATCGTACTGGTAGTACTCCGGGTGGGTGAGCGGCGCGGTCTCCGCGTCCTTGACCTGCTGGCGCGAACCGGCGTTGGCGTTGGCGAGGATGTTGAAGCCTTCCGAGTACGCCGCCATCAAGCCGTACTCGATGCCGTTGTGGACCATCTTGACGAAGTGCCCGGCGCCGCTCGGACCGCAGTGCAACCAGCCGCGCTCGGCCGTGGACGGTTCGCCCTCGCGTCCGTGGGTGCGCGTGGTGGTGGTGGTGTTGAACCCGGGTGCGAGCACATCGAGGATCGGCGCGATCCGGGCGACGGCCTCGTCATCGCCGCCGACCATCTGGCAGAAGCCGCGCTCGAGCCCGAACACCCCGCCACTCGTCCCGACGTCGACGTAGTGGATCCCGTGCTGCTTCAGCGACGTGGCGCGCTCGATGTCGTCCCGGTACCAGGAGTTGCCGCCGTCGATGAGCGTGTCGCCGGGCTGGAGCAGCGGTGCGAAGGTGGCGATCGTCTGGTCGACGAACGCGGCAGGAACCATCAGCCAGATGTTGCGGGGTGCGCTGAGCGCGTCGACGAACTGCTGCGGCGTGCGCGCTCCGCGGACGCCTTCCGCCTCGAGGGTGGCGACCGATGCCTCGGCGAGGTCGTAGCCGACGCAGTCGATGCCCTCACGGTGCAGGCGGCGGACCATGTTCGCCCCCATCCGGCCGAGACCGACCATGCCGAGCTGGACTGTGGGGACCTCGGGCGGCGTGACCAGGGGCGGGGGGAACGGCGATCCGTCGGACATCCGCACAGGTTGCCACGTCCGGACGAGGGCTACGGTGCGAGTCCGTGACCGATCTGCAACGCGATCTGGACGGGGCGCGCGCGGCGCACGCGCTCCTGGACGAACGGCTCGCCGGACTGACCGACGCCCAGGTCGGCGCGCCCTCCCTGCTGCCGACGTGGACGGTCGGCCACGTGCTCACCCACATCGCCCGCAACGCCGAGGGGATGCAGCGGATGGTCGATGCTGCGGCCTTCGGTGAGGTGGGTGCGATGTATCCGGGCGGCCTGGAGCAGCGCACGGCGGACATCGCGGCCGGCGCCGCGCGTCCGGCCGCAGAGCTGGTCGCGGACGTGCGCGCGACGAACGCCGCGCTGGAGATCGCGTGGGATGCGCTGGACGCGTCCGGGTGGGAGCTCGGTGTGGGCGAGACGGTGTTCGGCCCGATCCCGATCAGCGACGTGCCGTGGCGGCGCTGGCGCGAGGCGACGATCCACCACGCCGATCTCGGCCTGGGCTACACGTGGGCCGAGTGGCCGGAGGACTTCGTCCGCCTCGAGCTGGCGCGGATGACGGTGCAGTGGGCGAGCCGCACGTCGACGGGCCGCGACACCCTGCCGCCGGAGGCCCAGGCGGTCCCGGACGTCCAGCGCCTCGCCTGGCTCTTCGGCCGCGCCGACATCGCCACCCTCCCTCCCGCCAACGTCATGTGATCGCGCGCCCGGCGTGCCTGGGCCCGAGGTGTGAGCCGTCGAAGTGCGTCGCGCACGGGGAGCCGCGGGTCAGACAGGTTGGTGGCCGAAGACGGCGGGCTTCTGCAGGAAGCGACGCTGACGATCGGTCATCAACGGGGCGAGGGCTTGGAGGTCCTCGTAGTCGGGACCCCAGGCGAGGTGACCGGGGCTGTACTTGTTGAGCAACGACAGTCGCTCGCCCGTCCCGCGCCAGGGGATCGTGCAATGCGTCAGCGCCTCGGTGAACACCACGAGATCTCCTGCCGCCATCGGCACCTCGGTCACGAGCCCAGGATCGTGCTCCTGCGGCAGCGCGAAGTTCGCCCGGTGGCTGCCCGGGATGCACCCGAACCCACCCTCGCCGGGCCGGTGATCGACGAGCGCCCACTGCACCGCGACGAGGCCGTTGAAGATGCGCCCACCCTCGACGCGGTAGTGCTGCGCGGGGTCGTGCGGTGTCGCCCCACCGTGCAGCCCGAGGCCGGCGCTGCCGGGCGACATGATGATCCCGTAGGCGTGGTCGAGCCGCACGTTCGGTCCGCACAGCTCGGTGAGCACGTGGACGATCGCCGGATGGTCGATCAGGTCGCGGAACGTCCGATCGTGTGCCAGGTGGCCGTTGAACCGCTGGCTCTGGATCGAGTCGCCCGCGCGCGGCAGACCGAGCTCGACGACGGCGAGCCGCAGCAACCGCACCTCGTGCGCGCTGAGCGCGCCGCGCCGCACGAGGAAGCCCTGGACGTCGAAGGAGTAGCGCTCCCCATCCGTCATCGGACCCGTCGACGCGCCCCAGCTCACGTCGGCAACGGTATCGGCGGCCGCGCGCGCGGTGCGGTCGGCGGGACCGGCCTCGACCGCGTCGGCGCGCTGCGCGTCACAGGCCCGGCGGCAGCAGGCGGTTGATGTTCTCGAACCAGAAGTAGAGGACGAACACGAACGGCGCGAACGCGACCAACGTGCCGAACCAGATCCGCCGTGTGCGCCTGGCCACCAGGTAGCCAGCGCAGGTGATCGCCGCGAGGGCGAGGCCCCACACGATGATCTGCGGCCACGCGGCGGGATCGTCGAACCAACCCGCCGAGAACGCGTCCCTGCTCGCCGAGGGGGCGGCGTCCGCGGTCGGGGCTGTCGTCGTGGACGCCAACGGCGGTGCGGTGGTGGCGGGCACCTGGGCGACGGCGCCGATCGTCGTGGCCGGAGCCGTGTCCTGCGCGGTCGCCGCGGTGCTCGACGATGCGTCCGTCGCCGACGGGGTGGCGACCGAGGTCGCCGGCGCGGAGCCGGTGTCGTCGCCAGGGATCGTCGCCCCGGCGTCGGCGGTGCCGTGCGTGGTCGCGGAGAAGAGAGGGCTTGACCGCGTGGTGTCGAGATCGGCACGGATGATGATCCGATGCGACGCGCTGCGGATTGGATGGCACGACGACAGCACCAGCGTCGCACGCGTCGGGTCGGTCGTCGGGACCACCGCGGCGTAATC
>JAODBQ010000017.1 GCA_025464045.1 Ilumatobacteraceae bacterium | reverse complement strand
GGTTCTTCTCCAAGGACGAGATCATCGACAACGCCCACAACAACGGTTACACGGTGTTCTTCGTCATCGGGCTGGTCGGCGCGTTCATGACCACCGCATACATGACCAGGGCGACCTACCTGACGTTCTTCGGAAAGCCCCGCGGCGCGGCCGCCGGTGAGCACGCCCACGACGAGCACGATGCGTTCGAGGAAGACCCGCTCGACGCGGACGCGCTGTCGCCCGAACACAGCGACGCCCACCGCCCCGCGGTCGCGCTCGCCCGGGCCCTCGACCCGGATGCTCCGGAGTACGTCGTCGCCGAAGGACCCGAGCCCGCACTGGCGATGGCCCTGACGCGCGAGTACGGCGCCGAGGAGAGCGCCGCGGAGGAAGCGCAGCTCGCGCTCGTGCGCTCCGGCCACGAACCCCACGGTGTTCATGACGCACACGACGAGCACGCCGCGCACGACGAGCACGCCGCACACGGGCGCACCCTGGCGTTCGCGCCGAACGACTCGCCGTTGCTGATCGTCGTGCCGCTGATGATCCTCGCCGTGTTCGCGGTCCTCTCCGGCTACCTCAACGCGGCGGCGTTCCAGATCCACAAGTTCACGGAGTGGGTCGCGCCGGTGCCCGGCCCGTTCTTCCCGGAGCTCGGCGAGGCGACGTTCAAGTGGGTCAACACGATCCCGTCGATCTTGCTCGTGCTGGCCGGCTTCCTCGTCAGCCTGGCGGTGTGCCGGGCCGTGTACGGCGAGGCGCCGTCGAGGCTGAAGGGCCTCACCAGGCGCAACAAGCTGCTCCACGCCGGCTACCAGTTCCTCGTCAACAAGTACTACCTCGACGTCCTGTACGAGAGGATCATCGTCCACGGCATCGCCTACCCGATCGCCCAGGCGGCCTACTGGGTCAACCAGAACTTCATCGACGGCATCGTCAACGGCGCCGGCATCGGCGGCCGCAAGACGGGCCAGTGGGTCTACCGCAACATCGACCAGGGACTGGTCGACGGCGCGGTCAACGGCAGCGGCTTCGTCGCTCGCGAGTCCGGAGACGCGTTGCGCCCGGTGCAATCAGGCAAGATCAACCAGTACGGAGCGCTGCTGTTCGGTGCCGCAGCAGTCGGTGCGCTCGTGCTCGTCATCGTGAACACCTAGGACGACGCCCATGAACACACTGACCTCGAACAACTGGATCCTCAGCCTCGGCACGTTCCTCCCCATCGCCGGCGTGATCGTGATGATGTTCATCCCGAAGCAGGAAGAGGCGCTGATCAAGGGAGTCGCCATCCTGACGGCGGCGGCGACGCTCGTCGTCGGGATCGTCACGCTGTGCCTGTTCAAGTACAACCACGCCGACCTGCAGCAGTTCGCGGTGAGCACGAGCTGGATCAAGCCGATCCGTGCCACCTACACGATCGGCCTCGACGGGATCAGCCTGCCGCTGTACATCCTGTCGATGGTGATCACCCTGCTGGTGATGATCTACTCGTGGAACCACGTCCCCGAGCCGGGCAACCCGAAGGCGTTCTTCGCGCTGATGCTCGTGCTCCAGGTCGGGATGGCCGGCACGTTCATCGCCCAGGACCTGATCCTGTTCTTCGTGTTCTTCGAGGTCGTGCTGCTGCCGATGTACTTCATGATCGGCGTGTGGGGCGGCGAGAACCGCCAGTACGCCTCGCTGAAGTTCTTCCTCTACACGATGTTCGGTTCGGCGCTGATGCTCGTCTCGTTCATCGCCCTGTTCATCGTGACGAAGGGCAACACCGACCCGAACGGCAGCTTCGCGTTCACCTGGTTCGAGGCGCACGGCTCCGGCATCGCCACGAACACGGCCGTGTGGATCTTCGCCGGGATGTTCATCGGCTTCGCCGTCAAGGTCCCGATGTTCCCGTTCCACACGTGGCTCCCGGACGCCCACACCCAAGCCCCAACGCAGGGCTCGGTGATCCTCGCCGCGATCCTGCTCAAGCTCGGCACGTACGGGTTCGTGCGCATCGCCCTGCCGTTCCTGCCGCAGGCGGCGGTGAAGTGGGCGCCCTTCATCGGCCTGCTGGCGGTGATCGGGATCATCTACGGCGCGCTCGGCTGCCTCGCGCAGACCGACATGAAGCGACTCATCGCGTTCTCGTCGGTCGCCCACATGGGCTTCGTGATGCTGGGCATCGCCACCCTGACCCCGCTCGGCGTCAACGCGGCGATCTTCGGGATGGTCGCCCACGGTCTGATCACCGGGATGCTGTTCTTCATCGCCGGCTCGGTGAAGGACCGCTACCACACGCTCGAGATCCGGCGGCTCACCGGCCTGCTCAAGCAGATGCCCAAGCTCGGCTGGATCCTCGGCTTCTGCGCGATGGCGTCGCTCGGCCTGCCGAGCCTCGCCGGGTTCTGGGGCGAGTTCCCGGCCATCCTCAGCGCGTACAACCCGTTGCACGGCGAGGGGCTGCCGTTCGGCGGGCTGAGCCTGCCCGCGTTCCGCACCTACATGGTCGTCGCCGCGATCGGCACCGTGCTCGCGGCCGGCTACCTGCTGTGGCTGTACCAGCGCACGGCGTTCGGTGAGCCGAACCCGGAGTTCGTCGTCGACACCCACCTCGCCCACTCCGCCGGCGCGGCCGCCAACCCGCACGACGACGAGCACGTCGACATCCACGACGTCGGCATCTACGAATGGATCGCCTGGACGCCGCTGCTGGTCGGCATCGTCGTGCTCGGCGTCTACCCGCAGCTGCTGTTCAAGGTGACCGACCCGGCCGTCACACACCTCCTCGGCGTGTTCGGCGGCAAGTGACGTGTTGACGACCCTGTTCGCGAGCGACTTCGTCAGTCCGAAGGTCGACTACCACGCGATCGCGCCCGAACTGATCCTCGCCGCCGGCATCTGCCTGGTGCTGATGGTCGACCTGTTCGTCTCCGAGCAGCGACGGTGGATCACCTCGACCCTGGCGGGGCTCGTGCTGCTGGTGGCCACGCTGCCGATCGTCACGCTCGCGACGAGCGGCCACGTCAGCGGGCACCCGCGCTCGCTGTTCGACGGGCGCTACGTGATCGACAACTTCAGCCTCGTGCTCAAGGCGCTGTTCCTGTTGATCGGCTACGTCGTCGTGCTGCTCTCCACGGGCGAGATCGAGGAGGGCAACGCCTATCCGGGCGAGTACTACGTCCTCCTGCTCAGCTCGATCGCCGGGATGGTGATGATGTGCTCGGCCAGGGACCTGGTCAGCGTGTTCATCGCCCTCGAGTTCCTCTCGATCCCGTCGTACATGCTCGCCGCCTGGCGCAAGCGCGACAGCAAGAGCAACGAGGCCGGCGTCAAGTACTACCTGCTCGGCGTGTTCGCGAGCGCGGTGATGCTCTACGGGATGAGCCTCCTCTACGGGGCCGCGAAGACGACGTTGCTGAGCGGCATCGGTGCGCAGATCACGGCGACCGGCAGGCTCGCCGGGGTCGAGGTGCTCGGGATCGTGTTCGTCATCGTCGGGTTCGGGTTCAAGATCAGCGCGGTGCCGTTCCACACCTGGGCACCGGACACGTACGAAGGTGCGCCGACGCCGATCACGGCGTTCTTCAGCGTCGCGTCGAAGGCCGCCGGCTTCGTCGCCCTGATCCTGATGGTGTACATCGCGTTCCCGCAGGCACGCGACGTGTACCAGCCGTTCATCTGGGTGCTCGCCGTGCTGACGATGAGCATCGGCAACCTCCTGGCCCTGCGCCAGACCAACATCGTGCGCATGCTGGCGTACTCCAGCGTCAGCCAGGGCGGGTTCATCCTGATGCCGCTCGCCGTGGCCGGTACGAAGGACGCTGCCGGCTCCTCGCTGCGCGCGATCATGGTCTACCTGGTGATCTACGCCGCCACGAACCTCGGCGCGTGGGCCGTGATCATCGCCGTCGCGCGCAAGACGCGCAGCGGTGAGATCACCAGCCTCGGCGGGTTGTTCGGTTACGCCCCCGGCCTGACCGTGCTCATGACGTTCTTCCTCGCGTCCCTCGCCGGGATCCCGCCGCTCGGTGGTTGGTACGCCAAGTTCGGCGTGTTCCGGGCCGTGCTCGATGCGGGCGGCGGGTGGGGGTACACGCTCGCGGTGATCGCCGCGGTCAACACCGTGATCGCCACCGCGTACTACATCACCGTGATGCGCGAGATGTGGATGAAGCCGGCACCGGACGGCGACGTGACGCCGGTGCGGATCCCGCCGTCGCTGCAGGCCGCACTGGCCATCACCGGCATCGCCACCGTCGTGTTCGGTGTCCTACCGGGCATCATCAGCCGCTATGGATCGCTCACCGACCTCGCCGGCGCCTTCGGCCACTGATCCCTGCACAACCACCCTGACCCCCGCGGATGGACGCTGGCACCGTTCCCGCTCAAGAGTGAGCATGAACGGTGCCAGCGTCAAGGCTGGGCCGGTGGTTGTGGGTGGATGACGTGAGCACACCGGTGGCGTTCGACGCGTTCATGCGCGAGGCGTTGTACGGGGAGCGCGGGTTCTACTCCGTCGGGGGGACGGCGGGCCGACGCGGGGACTTCATCACCGCGCCCGAGGTCGGGCCGCTGTTCGGCGCGGTCGTCGCCAGGGCGCTCGACGGTTGGTGGCGCCAGCTCGGCGAGCCGGCGGACTTCACCGTCGTCGAGGTCGGCGCGGGGCCCGGGACGCTTGCCCGAGCGGTCGTCGCGGCGCGCCCGGCGTGCTCGCCGCGCTACGTCGCGGTCGAGGTGTCGGCCGCGCAACGCCAGCGGCACCCCGAGGGGGTCGAGTCGCGGGCGGAGATGCCCGACGAACCGGTCGTCGGCGTCGTGCTCGCCAACGAGCTGCTCGACAACCTGCCGTTCCGTCTGGCCGTGTTCGACGGTGCCTGGCGCGAGGCGTTCGTGACCGGTGATCCGCCGACCGAGGTGCTGTCGGAACCGTTCGCCGCGCTGCCGCGGTTCCTCCCTGCCGTCGCGCCCCACGGCGCACGCGCACCGCTGCAGGACGAGGCCGCGGCGTGGGTGGATCGGGCCCGGCGGACGTTGATCCGTGGGCGGGTGGTGGCGTTCGACTACGCCGTGGCCAGCACCGTCGAGCTCGCGCGGCGGCCGTGGCGGGAGTGGCTGCGGACCTATCGCGCACACGAGCGTGGCGGGCACTACCTCGGCGACGCCGGGACGCAGGACATCACCGCCGACGTGTGCGTCGACCAGCTGCCGACCCCCGACGTCGTGCGCACGTTCGCCCAGTTCGTCCAGCTCCACGGCATCGACGAGCTGGTCGAGGAGGGTCGTCGCGAGTGGTCCGCGGCGGCCGTTGCGCCGACCGTCCGGGCGCTGATGATGCGCAGCCGCGTGCGCGAGGCGGAAGCGCTGTTGGACCCTGCTGGTCTCGGCAGCTTCCTTGCCATGGAGTGGGAAGTAGCGTGACGGCCAGATGAGCGGGGACACGGTGGCCGGATCGACGACGGCGGACGAGCCGAACGCCGACGCCGACGTGCCCGACGAACCGCACTCGTCCCTCGCCACGGCGGCCGGGCACGGGGCGAAGGTCGGGGTCGGGGCGCTCGCGCTCGGGGCACTGGGCGTGGTGTTCGGCGACATCGGCACCAGCCCGCTGTACGCGTTCAAGGAGTCGTTCGAGCACCACCACCTGCCGGTGACGGAGGAGAACGCGCTCGGCATCGCCTCGATCGCGTTCTGGGCGCTCGTGATCATCATCTCGGTCAAGTACCTGCTGCTGGTGATGCGCGCCGACAACCACGGCGAGGGAGGCATCCTCGCCCTCACCGCGCTGGTCATCCCGAAGACGGGCACCGCCAAGGGCCTCGCCGCGCTGGTCATCAGCCTCGGCGTGTTCGGGACGGCGCTGCTGTACGGCGACGGCCTGATCACGCCGGCGATCTCGGTGCTCAGCGCGGTCGACGGCGTCAAGCAGGCGACGTCGGCGTTCGATCACGTCATCGTCCCGCTCGCCTGCGTGATCCTGTTCGCACTGTTCGTCGTGCAGCGCCGCGGCACGGGCGCCGTCGGCCGGGTGTTCGGGCCGATCATGGTCGTCTGGTTCGTCGTGATCGGGGTGCTCGGACTGCACCAGATCGTCAGGAACCCGGGCGTGATGCGCGCCATCAACCCGATGTTCGGCTTCCAGCTCTTCCACCACGAACCGCTGAAGGGGTTCCTCGCGCTCGGCAGCATCTTCCTCGTCGTGACCGGTGGCGAGGCGCTCTACGCCGACATGGGCCACTTCGGTCGCCGGCCGATCCAGCTCAGCTGGTACTGCCTGGTGCTGCCGTGCCTCGTGATGAACTACTTCGGCCAGGCCGCGCTGCTGATCCGCTCGCCGGAGAAGATCGAGAACCCGTTCTTCGCGCTGGCCCCCCACGTGCTGCTGATCCCGATGGTCATCCTCGCCACGATGGCCTCGGTGATCGCCTCGCAGGCGTTGATCTCGGGCGCGTTCTCGCTCACCGTGCAAGCCGTGCAGCTCGACTACCTGCCGCGGCTCGCGATCCGCCACACCTCGCGCGAGCACGCCGGCCAGGTGTACGTGCCCCTCGTCAACTGGGCGTTGATGGTCGGCTCGATCGGCCTCGTCATCGCCTTCCGAACACCGGGCGCGCTCGCCGGCGCGTACGGCATCGCGGTCACGTGCACGATGGCCGTGACGACGTTGCTGTTCGCCGTCGTCGCCCGCACCCGCTGGGGCTGGGGCCCGCTGCGCACGTACGCGATCGTCACCCCGTTGATGATCATCGACCTCGCGTTCCTGTCCGCCAACGTGATCAAGATCCCCGACGGCGGCTGGTTCCCGCTGCTGGTCGGTGCGGGCCTGATGGTGCAGATGGCGACGTGGCGACGCGGGCGTCAGCTCGTCGCCGAGCGGATCCATCGCGGCGAGCGACCGATCGACGAGGTGCTCGACGAGGCCGGCGCGGTCACCAAGGTGCCCGGCACCGCGGTGTTCATGTTCAAGGACCTCGGCAAGGCGCCG
>JAODBQ010000650.1 GCA_025464045.1 Ilumatobacteraceae bacterium | reverse complement strand
GAGTCGGCGACGATCGGCTGGCGGGCCTCCTGCGACTTCAACGGCATCGTCGTGGCGGTGGTGCTGAGCGCGGTGCTGGCCGCCTCCGGCCTCCATGCCGGGTTCGTGTTCACCGCGCTCGTCGCCGGAGCGGTCGGCGTGCTGGCACTGTCGATCGGCGAGACCAGGGTGGCCGCCCAGCACGACGAGCTCGCCGTGTGATCTCCGGCCGGCGGCTGCTGTGGCCTGTCGCGGCTCCCGGGACGGATGCGTACCGGGCTCCGCAACCCGCCGCCGCACTCAGGTCACTGCGCCCAGTCGGCGAAGGTCGGCGTGGCGGTGAAGATCAGACCTGGTGCGCCGTAGCGGACCTCGGGGATCGCGTACAACGAATCGATCCCGGTCTTGAACGTCGGGTAGGCAGCGACCAGGGTGGCGATCTCGTCGTCACTGGGGCTGAGGCCGGCGGTGGTGAGCAGCGTGCGGACGGTGGACTCGACGTCGTCGTCGGACATGTGTGGTTTCCTTCTCTGTTGGTGGTTGTACGACGGTTGGCGTCGCTGGTCAGGCCGCGACCGGGTCGGCGACCAGCGGCGGCAGGGCCAGGTGCCAGCCGGTCGTCGACTGGTAGGCGTCGCCAACCTTGAGCAGGCTCGCCTCCTCGAAGGGCCGGCCAGCGATCTGCAGCGACAGCGGCAGGCCGGCGGCGGTGAACCCCATCGGCACGACCAGCGCCGGGTTCCCGACCGCATCCCAGTAGGACGTGAACAACAGCCCCATGAAGTCGAAGAAGCCGCCGGGCGACATGACCGAGGCCAGCGACGGGGCGCCGATCGCCGCTGTCGGCGCGACGATCACGTCGACGTCCGCGAACACTGCGGCGAGCTGCTGCTGCACGAAGCGACGGACCCGCTGCGCCTGCACGAAGTCGGCAGCCGATACGAGTGCGCCGTAGGCGAGCATCAGGCGCGTCGAGTCGTAGTAGTCGCCCCACCGCGCCTGGGCGTCGTTGCGGTGGTAGGCGAGCGCCTCGCTCATCCCCGTCGCCATCATCGACGCGTTGGTCTCGTCGTAGTACGGCAGCACGACCTCGACGACCTCGGCGCCGAGCTCGCGGAGCGCGGCGACGGCTGCTGCGAAGCAGTGCTCGAGTGCCGGATCGGCGCCCGCGGGGAAGTGATGGGCGCGCTCGACGCCGATGCGCATGCCGTGCAGGTCGCCGGTCAACGCTCCGAGGTAGTCGTCGACGGGGCGGTCCACGCAGGACTCGTCGCTCGGGTCGTAGCCGGCGATGACGCCCAGCATCGCCGCACAGTCGCGCGCCGAGCGGGCCATCGGACCGATGTGGTCGAGGCTGTAGCCGAGCGGCACGCAGCCGGATTTCGGGACGCGCCCGAACGTGGGCATCAGCCCGGAGATGCCGCAGAACGCGGCGGGGATCCGGATGCTGCCGCCGGTGTCGGTGCCGATGCCCGCGAAGTACAGGCCGGCGGCGATGCCGTTGCCGGTCCCCGAGCTCGACCCGCCTGGCCAGGTCTCGAGGTCCCACGGGTTGCGCGGCACCGCGAAGGGTTTGCTCGCGTCGGCGACGCCACACGCGAACTCCATCGTGGTCAGCTTGCCCGTGATCACCCCGCCGGCGTTCCTGAGCCGGGCGACGACCGGGCCGTCCTTGCCGGCTCCCCAGGCGGGGTCGAGGATCAGGCTGTTGGCGGTCGTCGGACCGTCGATGGTGGCCAGGATGTCCTTGATCCCGATCGGGATCCCCTGGTACGGGCTCTTGTCGATCCCGGCGGCGAAGTCCTTGTCGGCCTGCCCCGCGGCGTCCATCGCCTGCTCGTCGAGTCGGGTGACGTAGGCGCCGAGCTGCCCGTCGAGCAGGTCGGCCCGCTCGAGCATGACCGTCGTCAGCTCGACGCTCGTGATCGTGCCGGCCCGCAGCTGCTCGGCGGCGTCGGTGACGGTGAGGGGGAAGGGGCTCATGGCTGGAGGTCCTTTGCGCGGTCGGTGCTGTCGGTGCGGTCGGTGCCGTCGGTGAAGGTGTCGGTGAACGTGTCGGTGAGCAGGGCGGGAAGTCGGAGGTGCCAATCGGTGAGCTGCTGGTAGGCGTCCCCGGCACGCAGCGCGAGCGCCTCCTCGAAGGGGCGCGCGGCGATCTGCAACGACAGCGGCATGCCGTCGCCGGTGAAACCCATCGGTACCGCCAACGCCGGGTTTCCGACCGCATCCCAGTAGCCGGTGAAGAGCGTCGAGATGAGACGGTCGATCCGTGGCGCGGACATCTGCTCGCTGGTCGGTGCCCCGATCGCGGCGGTCGGCGTGACGATCAGATCCACCGTTTCGAACACCTCCGCCAGCGCCAGCTGGGCCAGCCGGCGGACGCGGGCTCCCTGCACGTAGTCGGCGCCCGAGGCCAGCGCTCCCCGAGTCAGGTTGGTGCGGGTCTGGGCGTAGTAGTCGCCCCACCGGTCCTGCAGGTCGTTGCGATGGTAGGCGAACCCCTCCGCGGCCATCATCAGCCACAGGGCAGCGTTCATCTCGTCGTAGTACGGCACGACCACCTCGACGACGTCGGCGCCAAGCTCGCCGAGGACGGCGACCGCCGCGTCGAAGCAGCCGGCGAGCGCCGGGTCGGCCTCGTCGGGGAAGTGGTTGGCCCGTTCGACACCGATGCGCAGCCCGGACAGGTCGCCCGTGAGCGCACCCACGTAGTCGTCGACCGGCCGGTCGACGCAGGACTCGTCGCTCGGGTGGTAGCCGGCGATGATCGCCAACATCTCGGCACAGTCGCGCGCCGAGCGGGCCAGCGGACCGATGTGGTCGAGGCTGTACCCCAGCGGCGCGCAGCCTGACTTCGGCACCCGCCCGAACGTGGCGATCATGCCCGAGGTGCCGTTCCATGCCGCGGGACAGCGGATGCTGCCGCC
>JAODBQ010000582.1 GCA_025464045.1 Ilumatobacteraceae bacterium | reverse complement strand
GGTCTGCCCGTTGTCGCCGGCGTTCTCTGCACGTGCGGGGGCGGCAATGTCCCGGGGAGCGTCGTCGGTGCTGATCCCGCACGCGGCGAGCACCACGACGCACCCGAGCACGGCCGGGATCCGCCGGGCGCGGCGCCCCGGGCGCGGGCGTGCGTCGGTGGTCCGGCTCACACCCCGACCTCCTCGGCCGGGAGCTCGAGCACGAACCGTGCGCCGGGTTCGCCGTCGGCGCGGTCCTCCACCCACACGCGTCCGCCGTGCATCCGCACGTGCTCGTCGACGAGGGCCAGGCCGAGACCCGCGCCGTCGCTGCTGCTGCGCCGGCCGGCCACGCCACCGCGCGCGAACCGCTCGAAGATCAGGTCGCGCTCGTCGGGCTGGACGCCGGGACCGTGGTCCTCGACCGCGATCCAGACGTGGCCGAGCGGCTCGCCCTCGCCGTCGGGTTCCTCGACGACGATCGTCGGATCGGCGCCACCGTGGACGCGCGCGTTGTCGATGAGGTTGGCGACCACGCGGGCGAGCCGCCGCCGGTCGCCGCGCATCACCATCGTCTCGGCCCGCTCGCTGACGCGCACCTCGGTCGTCGGCAGACTGCTGACCGCGACCGCCTGACGGACGAACTCGGCGACGAGCAGGTCCTCGAGGTGCAGGCGGATCGCGCCGGCGTCGAAGCGGGAGATCTCCAACAGGTCTTCGACGAGCCCTTGGAAGCGGGTGACGTCGCCGACCAGCAGGTCGAGCGCCGCCTGGGCGCGCTCGGGCATCTCGTCGCGCCTGCCGACCATCACCTCGGCGCTCGCCGCGAGCGTCATCAACGGCGAACGCAGCTCGTGGCTGACGTCGCTGGCGAACCGAGCGTCGCGCTCGACGCGCAGCTGCAGTGCTGCGGCCATGTCGTTGAACGCGTTCGCGAGCACGCGCAGATCCGGGTCGTCGGTCGGCTCGAGGCGGGTGTCGAGGCGTCCGCCGGCGATGGCCTGGGCGGCCTGCGCCGCCTCGCCGAGCGGCCGCACGGCGCGTCGAGCCGCGAACGTCCCGAGCAGCGCACCGGCCAACGTCGTGATGATCCCGCCGAACAGCAGGCTCAACCCGACGTTGGCGAGCGTCGAGCTCGTGTCGCCGAGGGGGATGAACTCGAAGAACGAGCCGTCCGTGGACTTCAGCGGGAACCCGACGATGAGGGTCGGCTGGCCGCGGATCGTGGTGATCATCCGCGACGCGACGCCGTCGTTGACGACGCGGTTGCGCAGCGCCATCGGGATCTGGTCACGCCCGAGACCCGCCTCGCTGGACTCCCATTCGCCGCTGTCGAGCAACGCGGCACGCAGCACACCGAGCTGACGCAGTCGCTGGATCGCGGTGATCGAGGTCGCGTTGTCGGCGAGCAGCTCGTTCTGGGCCACCTGCGCGTCGCGGCGAGCTTGTTCGACTCCGGACTTGTCGCGCTGGTTGACGACGCTGCTGCGGGTGAAGCTGTACGCGGCGGCGGCGAGGAACGCCGACAGCAGCAGCGCGCCGAAGACGAACAGCATCAGCAGGCGGGACCGCAACCCGAGGCGCTGCGGGCGCGCCGCCTGGATCCGCTGACCCCAGGTGCGCGCCTCGTGCCCCTCACCGGGGCGCCGCGACGGTGACGTGTCGTCGCGGGCGGCGGCGGCCCGCGTCGACGAGCCGTCGAAGCTGGTCATCGGCGACCGGGCGCGGTCACGCCTGGAGCCGGTAGCCCAACCCACGCACCGTCACGACGTGGCGCGGGTTCGCCGGATCGGCCTCCACCTTCGTCCGCAGCCGGCGGACGTGCACGTCCACGAGGCGGCCGTCGCCGAAGTAGTCGTAGCCCCACACCTTGTCGAGCAGGCTCTCGCGGGAGAACACCCGCCCGGGGTTCTGTGCGAGCTCGCACAACAGCCGGAACTCGGTCTTGGTGACGTGCAGCTCCTGCCCGGAGCGCATCACCTTGCCCTCGTCGGGGATGATCTCCAGATCACCGAAGATCAACCGTGCGTGTGCCGTGCTGGTCGGGCGGATGCGCCGCAGCAGGGCGCGGATCCGTGCCGAGAGCTCCTTCGGTGCGAACGGCTTGGTGAGGTAGTCGTCGGCTCCGGCTTCGAGCCCGGCCACCACGTCGTGGGTGTCGTTGCGCGCCGTGACCATCACGATCGGCACGTCGCTCGTGCGGCGCAGGGTGCGGCACAGCTCGAACCCGTCGATGCCGGGGAGCATGATGTCGATCAGCACGACGTCGGGGACCGAGCGGTGGAAGAGGTCGATCGCCTCTTCGCCGCTGGCCGCCTCGTCGACGATCCAGCCCTCGTCCTCGAGCGCGAGCTTGACGGCAGTGCGGATGCGCTCGTCGTCCTCGACGGACAGGATTCGGGTTCCCACCGGTCCATCTTGCCAGGCAGCGGGTCCGCCTGTGCCGATCGCCGGAAACGGGGTGTCGGTCGCGGGTGTCTCAGCCGGAGTCGCGCAGCAGGTCGATCATCGGCTGGAAGAGCGTCGGATTGGACACCAGCACGTTGGACGGTTCGACCGGTCCGCCGGCGAACGAGCCCGTGCGACAACCCGCCTCCGCGGCGATCAGCTCACCCGCGGCGAGGTCCCACGGACCGAGCCACTGCTCGTAGTAGACGTCCAGCCGGCCCGCCGCCACGCAGCACAGGTCGTACGCCGCCGCACCGCTGCGGCGGATGTCGCGCACCCTGCCGATCAGCCGGGCGACCCGTGCGGCCTGCGCCTCGCGTCGCTCGGGCAGGTAGCTGAACCCGGTGCCGACGAGCGCGTGGCGCAGCGATGCGGTGGTGCTGCAGTGGATCGGCGCACCGTCGAGGCGCGCCCCACCGCCGCGGATCGCGGTGAACAGCTCGTCGGTCGCCGGCACGTACACGGCCCCGACCTGGGTCCCCTCGTCGCTGCGCGCCGCGATCGAGACGTTGTAGCCGGGGAGGCCGTAGAGGAAGTTGGTGGTCCCGTCGATCGGGTCGATCAGCCAGCGCACGCCCGACGAGCCGTTGGTGTCGGTGCCCTCCTCGCCGACGATGGCGTCGTCCGGGCGGAGCCGCTGCAGCCGTTGGACGATGAGCCGCTCGGAGGCCCGGTCGAACTCCGTGACCATGTCGGTGTCCGACGACTTCGACGACGTCTGGCCGATGCCATGGGTGCGTCCGTCGCGGACCATCCTCCCGGCTTCGCGAGCCAGCGAGGCCGCGATCCCGCACAGCTCCTGGCGGTCGAGGATCACGGACGTCGTCGGTTCGCGGCGTCGCGCTCGCGTTCGCGATCGCTGATCTGGCGCCACTCGCCGAGGGCCCGCAGCACCAGGACCGCCACCACGCTCATCCCGAGCGCGGCGAACACCGCGCCCAAGAACGCCCCGACCCCACGTCCCGTGCCGCACTGGCCGTGGCACTGGATGCGCACGAGGGTGTAGCCGATCAGTCCCCCGGCGAACCCGCCGACGAGGATCGCGGTGAACGCGAGTGCCCGCGCGACCGGTGAGGGCAGCGCCGACAGTGGTCGCTCTGGCGGGGAGCCCGGGGTCGTCGGCACGGGCGACATCGTACGGGGCGCTCTCGAACAGGGGAACTTCCCGCGGTGTCGGCGGCGCCGGCCCGGCCGAAGCTCGGCCCGGCCGTGAGCCTCGTAGAGTGCCCGACCGTGCGTATCACGGTGGTGGTGCCGACGTTCAACGAGGCGGACAACCTCGACGCGCTGGTGCACGGCGTGCGCGCCGCGCTGCCGGACGCATCCGTGCTCGTCGTCGACGACAACAGCGTCGACGGCACCGCCGACCTCGCGGTTCGGCTGGGGTGCGAGCTCGGCGCGGTGGACGTGCTGCGGCGACCGCGCAAGGCCGGCCTCGGCGCCGCCTACCGCGCCGGTTTCCGCCTCGCCATCGACGACGGCGCGGAGATCCTCGTCCAGATGGACGCCGACCTGTCCCACGATCCGGCCACGCTGCCGGCGCTCGTGGCGATCGTCGAGCACGGCGCCGACGCGGCGATCGGCAGCCGGTACGTGCCCGGCGGGGTCACCGAGAACTGGCCGTGGCGACGCCGGGCGCTGTCGCGCTGGGGCAACCGCTACGTCGCCGGCGTGCTCGGGCTCGCCGTCAACGACAGCACCGCCGGCTACCGGGCCTACACGGCCGATGCCCTGCGACGGATGGCGTTCGACACCGTGCGCGCGGAGGGCTACGGCTTCCAGGTGGAGATGACGTACCGGATCGTGCGCGTCGGCGGCAAGGTCGTCGAGTTCCCGATCACGTTCCGCGACCGCACCGCCGGCGAGTCGAAGATGTCCGGCAACATCGTCAGCGAGGCCCTGGTGCTGGTGCTCAAGCTGTGGGTGCAGGACCTGCGCGGCCGACGCCTGCGCCGTCGCGCCGGCGGCTGAGATGGCTGGGGCGGCCGACGCGGCCGACGCGACCACGGCGGGCGCGGTCGGTGAGCGGGTCATCCTGCACGTGGACATGGATGCGTTCTTCGTCAGCGTCGAGCTGCGCCGCCGGCCCGAGCTCGTCGGCCTCCCCGTCGTGGTTGGTGGCACCGGTCCGCGGGGCGTGGTCGCGGCTGCGTCGTACGAAGCGCGCCGCTATGGCGTGCACTCCGCGTTGCCGTCGACGACCGCGCGGCGGCTGTGCCCGAGCGCCGTGTTCCTGCCGGGCGACCACGAGCTGTACGCCTCGGTGAGCACCGCCGTCAACCGGATCTTCCACGACGTCACGCCGCTCGTCGAACCACTCTCGCTCGACGAGGCGTTCCTCGACGTCACCGGCGCCACCCGGCTGCTTGGCGACGGGGTCACGATCGCCCACCACATCAGGGCACGCACCGTCGACGAGCTGCAGCTGACCTGTTCGGTCGGGGTCGCGCCGAGCAAGTTCCTCGCCAAGCTGGCCTCCGAGGCGGCCAAGCCGCGAGCGACGCCGGCCGGCGTGCTGCCCGGTGCCGGCGTCGTGCACATCGAGCCCGGCGAGGAGCTCGCGTTCCTGCACCCGCTGCCGGTGCACGCGCTGTGGGGCGTCGGGCCGGCCACGTTGGATCGTTTGACCCGGATCGGGGTGCAGACGATCGGCGATCTCGCCGAGCTCGGCGAGGCGACGCTCGTGACGAGCCTCGGCGCGTCGCACGGGCGCCACCTCCACCGGCTGGCGCAGGCCATCGACGATCGATCGGTGGAACCCGACCGCGAGGCGAAGTCGATCGGTCACGAGGAGACCTTCGCCACCGACCGCTTCACCCACGGCGAGCTGCGCGTCGAGCTCGTCCGCTTGGCCGACGGCGTCGCCGGCCGGCTGCGCGCGCACGGCTGCCTCGCGCGCACTGTGACGCTGAAGGTGCGCTTCGCCGGGTTCGCGACGATCACCCGCGCCGTCACCATGCCCGGCCCGAGCGACACCGCGCACGGACTGGTGCAAGCGCTGGAACCGCTGCTGGCGAAGATCGATCCGACGCCGGGCGTGCGCCTACTCGGAGTCAGCGCGAGCAACTTCGTCGCCAGTGGTGTGGGGGCGGGCGCCGAGCAGCTCAGCCTCGATCAGCTCTTCGAGGATGCGCCCGCGCAGCAGTCGTCGCAGGCCACCGCGGCGGGTTGGCACGCTGCCGAGGCGACCGTCGACGCCATCCGCCGACGCTTCGGTGCGACCGTGATCGGGCCGGCGAGCTCGGTCGGGGAGCGCGGCCTGCGCGTCGTGCGTCGCGGCCAACAGCAGTGGGGTCCCGATCAACACCCCGATTCGAGAGAAAAAGGTCGCTGACCTCCCCGCTGCGTGGTCCCTTGCGTTGAAAGAACGACGTTGTCGTGGAAGGATGGCCCGAGGCACACGGTGAGGAGCAACCCATGCCGCTCTCAGAAGACGAACAGCGCATTCTCCGCCAGATCGAAGAGCAGCTCCAGCGCGACCCGAGCTTCGGTCGCGACATGCACCACCGCCGGGCCAGCTCACGTCGTTCGGTGCTGCTCACCGGCGTTGCCGCCCTCGCCTGCCTCGCGTTGTCGATCATCCTGCTGTCCGTCAGCCCGTACCTCTCGTTCGTCGCGTTCATCGGTGCGGTCATCGCCGTCGTGTTCGCCGAGCGTCACGCCCGGGCCCTGGGCGAGGCGGGGCTCACCCACCTCAGCGAGAGCGTGCGCAGCCGGCTGGGCGGTGCCAGCAACGCTCGCCACACCCGCAACCAGAACGACCGCTGACCCGGCCTCAGCCCCAGACCCAGATCCGGGCGCCGTCGTGATGCGGCCGGCGTAGCGAGTCCAGCGGCGGCGTCGCGCTCCGACCGGATCAGCTACCCGCTACTCGTCATCGTGTGGCCGAGGCCCGCTCGGTCGGCTCATGACCGGTTGCGTTGGTCGACCGTGTCGACCTGTTGCGTT
Organism: Ilumatobacteraceae bacterium; assembly: GCA_025464045.1. GTDB lineage: Bacteria > Actinomycetota > Acidimicrobiia > Acidimicrobiales > Ilumatobacteraceae > JAODBQ01. The sequence continues at coordinate 1,999 of JAODBQ010000582.1, read as the reverse complement.
GGTCGACCGTGTCGACCGGCGGGTGGGTCAGCCGGTTTGGCGGGCGACTCGCGGGTCGAGGCGGGCGAGGATCCGCATCGACAGCGGGATCCTGGGTTGGCAGACCTCGTCGATCTCGTGCTCCAACTGCTCGCTGCGCTCGGCGGTCGACTCGTTCACGGCCGTCGGCGAGTACGTCGCGTACGTCACGGTCTGGGCGAGCTCGTCGACCACGTACCGGTCCACGCCGGTGGCGCGCTCGACGAGGCGCGAGTACTCGAGCGGCGTCGTGCCGCCAGGCGCCGGTGCGCCCACGAGCCGCAGCACCCCGCAGGACCTTCGCCAGGCCGCGGCCACGCGATCCTCGGGCGCTTGGGCGCGTCGCCTGCGTGTCGCGCGAGCGACGCGCGGCATGAACGTCGCCCAGGCGAGCACCAGCAGCACCAGGACCACGACCCACATCGCCACGCCGTTCGCGGCGAACGATCCGCCGCCGCTCGATGTCGCGACGGTGGTCACGGGCGCTGTGATCGGTGTGGACGCGGGGGCGGCGGGCAGCGTGCCGGTGGTGGCGGCGGTGGTCGGCACCACGATGCCGGACGGATCGATCGGCTCCGCGCCGTCGCCGCTGGTGGCCGCGGTGTCGTCCTGCGCCGCGGTGACACCGGTGTGCGCTTCGGCACCGGGCTCGCCGCGACCGGGTGTCGGCTCGAAGCTCATCCACCCGTACCCGTCGAACCAGACCTCCGGCCACGCGTGCGCCTGACGGTCGTACACGTGGTAGAGCCCGTCGGCGGCGCTGTACTCGCCCGGTGTGAACCCGATCGCCACACGAGCGGGGATGCCGAGCGAGCGGGCCATTGCCGCGAACGTCGCCGAGAACTGCTCGCAGTACCCGCGACGGATGCGCAGGAAGTTGCGGATGGCGTCGTCGCTGTTGCCGGCTTGCACCGACAGGTCGTACGTGAACCCCGTGCGGAACCAGTTCTGCAGCAGCACCATCTTGTCGTACGGGTTCGTGCCCGTCGCGGTGACCTCACGAGCCAGCTGGCGGGCCTCGTCGGGGAAGTCGCCGGGCAGGTCGTACAGCAGTGCGCTCGGCGCGCCGGTGACGGTCGCCTGGCGCAGCGCGTCGGCGGACGGGTTCGGGCGCACCGAGGTGACCTCGATGACGTCGCCCGAGCGCAGCCCGGGATCGGGCTTGAGCAGCGTCTGGGTGTCGTAGCCGAAGTAGAGGTTGGACGTGTCGGTGAGCACCGGTGCGAACGCCGTCGGGATCAGCTTGCCGCCGAGGTGCTTGATGGTGATCGTCTGCTGGATCGTCTGCCCGCCGCCGACCGACGCCAGCTGACCGTCGGCGGCGCGCAGCTGCTCGTTGTCGAGCGGCTGCCACGTGGTGCCGTCGAAGTCCTCGAGCCCGATCTCGCGCCAGTACGACCCGGTGGTCGCGGCGACCGTGAAGACCTCGACGTTGGCGCGGTTGATCAATCGTGAGCGGATGTCGACGAGCGGGTTGAGCACCTCGGTGACGTCGCCGCCGCGGTTGCGGGTGTCGAACAGCGCGTGCGAGGAGGCGCCGGGCAGCCGCGGCGCGACCACGCCGGCCGCGAGCGCGGCGACGGCTGCGCACGCCAACGACGCCGGCAGCACCGAGCGCAGCGTGCGCCGCCCGGCACCCATCCACGCCGACTCTTCTCTGGCGTGGCCGAAACGGAGCACCGCGATCACCACGATCGCCGCCCCGATCCAGAGTGCCGAGACCACGACCCGGTCCCGGTCCGTGCCGAGCGCCGACGTGAACACGAACACGACGCCCGCCGGCACGACGGATTCGGCGCGCCCGAACGCCCGGAACGCGAACGTGTCCGCCAGCAGCGCGCACGCCGCCAGCAGCGCGGTGGTCGCCATCGCGAAGCTGCCCTCGCTCGGCACGGGCGCGACCGCGCTCGGGAACTGCCGCCACACGAGTCGGAGGTCGGCACGCATGAACTCGATCGTGTTGCCGGTGGGCAGCAGCAGG
>JAODBQ010000544.1 GCA_025464045.1 Ilumatobacteraceae bacterium | reverse complement strand
AGCGCGGCGCCTTCGGCGGCATGTGGGTGTTCCCGGGTGGGCGGGTCGACGACGACGACGTCGATCCGACGACGCCCGACGACGACATGGCCGCAGGCCGCAGGGCGGCGGCCCGGGAAGCCATGGAGGAAGCAGCGCTCGTCCTCGATGCCGCGGCGATGGTGGCCCTGTCGCACTGGCGGCCACCGTCCACGGTGCCGAAGGGCTTCGCCACGTGGTTCTTCGTCGCCGCCGGGTCGGACGCCGAGGTCGAGGTCGATGGTGCCGAGATCCACGAGCACGCGTGGCTGGCGCCGGCGGAGGTGCTGCGACGACAGAACGTGGGAGAGGTGGCCCTCGCCCCGCCCACGTTCGTGACGCTGACCGTGCTGGCCCAGCACACATCGGTTGCCGGACTGCTCGCCGCGCTGCGCGACGCCACGCCGGAGCGGTTCCACACGCAGCTCGGCAAGGACGGCGAGATCAGCGCCGCGTTCTGGCACGGTGACGAGTCCTACGAGGCCCAGCCAGGGCCGAGCGGAGCCCGTCACCGCTTGGTCATGTCCGACGACGGCTGGCACTACGTCCGCTCGCCGCAGCACTGAGCGACGCTGCTCCCGTCCCCGCGGCGGGCGCCAGTGCAGCGCAGACGCCTGTGCGGCATTCAGTCGTCGAACACGGCGGCGACGATCTCGGTGGCGGCGCCTTCGACGGCGGCGAGGACCCGATCGATGTCGTCGCGACCGAAGCCGAGCTCGTGCATCACGTCGGCCGTGTGCTCACCGAGCAGCGGCGGCGGGCGGAGCACCCCGCAACCCGGCGTGTCGCTCAGGTGGACCACGTTCGTGACAACTCGCGCCGTCCCGAACTTGGGGACCTCGATGTCGGCGAGGTAGCCGTTCGCGGCGACTTGCGGGTCGACGAGCAGCTCGTCGTAGTCCTGGACCCGCTCAGAGATGATCTCTGGTTGGCCCGCGAGGAACTCGGACCACTCGGCGGTGGTCTTGGCGGCGAAGGCTTCGCGCACCTTCTGGCGGATGTCCGCGACGCCGTCGATCGAGCCGCGGGCCCCGATGCGCTTGGCGCCGGTGTTCCACCGCTGGTCCAAGACGACGTCGGGCCGGCCGGCGAAGACCCAGAAGTCGTCCCACGACGCATCGCTCATGGCCACGGCCAGCAAGAACGCGCCACCATCGCTGGTCTCGTAGACACCGTACGGGCAGCGGATGTTCGGGTTGTGGGGACCCTCTCGATGGAGGGTCTCGTCGCTCATCGCGCTGTGAGCGATCTCCCACGCCTGGATCCACATCAGGGCTCCGAGCGAGGACGTGTTGACCTCTTGCCCACGACCCGTCCGCTCCCGCGCGTACAACGCCGTCATGATGCCCAGCGCCAGTTGCATCGAGCCCGAGTGGTCGGCGATGGCCGCGCCCGGGGGCATCGGCGGCCCGTCGGCTGGCCCGGAGATCGCGGCGAGGCCTCCTCGAGCCTGGGCGGCACCGTCGAGCATGGCCTTGTCGGCGTCGGGCCCGAGTGGGCCGAAGCCCGACACCCGCGCGTACACGAGACGAGGGTTCTGCGTGACCAACTGCGCGTAGCTCAGGCCCATGCGTTCGAGTGCCTCGCGTCGATAGTTCGTCACGAACACGTCCGACGTCGCGATGAGGCGGCCGAGCACCTCGCGACCCAGTTCGGAGTGGGCGTCGATCGCGATGCCGCGCTTGCCACGGTTCATCGCGACGTACTGCGTGCCCATCACGTCGGGCGGCGACGCGAAGCCGGGACCGCGCACGTACCGGTTCAGTTCGCCGCCCGGCCGTTCCACCTTGACCACGTCGGCACCCATGTCCGCGAGGTACGCCGCAGCATGCGGACCTTGCACCGCGACGGTCATGTCGACCACCGCGATTCCCGTCAGGGGACCGTTGCGCAGTTCCGGCGTTGCCATGATGGTTTCCTCTGTGGCACCAGAATCGTCCCCCCAGTGGCGGCTTCCAGCAGCGACAAGCTACCAGGGACCCCAACGCGTCCAGGACGACGGCGACGACGCGGCGGTGACACGGCTCGAATACGCTGCTGTGCGAAGCCCGGGAAAGGGGGGATCATGGCTGTTGCCGTGGAGATGGCCTACACCGTGAGCGGCATGGATACGTACCACAAGGCGTCCGCGCAGATGGGGTTCACCGGTGGCCGCCACCCGGCGCCAGGCATCCTGTTCCACTGGGTCGAAGCAGTCCAGGGCGGCTTCATCGTGCACGAGGTGTGGGAATCGGAGGAGCAGTTCAACGCGTTCCTCGAGGAACACCTCCAGCCGATGTCAGCGGCGCTCGGCACGGACGAGCCCGAGGTGGCCGTCAGGGCAGTCGCCAGCTATCGACGTCCGAAGTGAGCTGGTTGGCCGCGGTCGACTCCGGGCATGCGAACGGCATGAGCGATGATCAGCACCCGAACGCCGACCTGCCCGACCAGCCAATCGACAAGATCGAGCAGCAGATGGAGGACGCCGAGGGCGGGGTCGAGGCCAGCCTGCTCGACGCGCCCGAGGAGCCCGACGTCGCGCCGACCTGACGACGCCGCGTGTCACAGCAGCGCCGGCGCGAGGTCCTGCCACTCGGCGACGGGGATCTCGCGATCTCCGCGCAGCACCTGCACGGCGACGTGGTCGGCCCCGGCCTCGTGGTGCTCACGCACCCGCGCGACGGCCGCGTCGACGCCACCCCAGGCGACGACGCCGTCGACGAGACGGTCCGACGGCGCCTTCGGATCCGCCCAGTCGTCGTCCGAGAAGCCGAGCCGTCGCAGGTTGGCGAGGTAGCCGGGGGCGCGCAAGTAGAAGCTGATCGCCGACCGACCGATCGCCCTCGCCACGGAAGGATCGGACTCCAGCACGACCATCTGCTCGGGCGCCAGCAACACGTCGGGCCCGAGGATCTGCCTGGCCGTGTGGGTGTGCTCCGGCGTGGTCAGGTACGGGTGCGCACCGCGCGCATGGGTGGCGGAGAGCTCGAGCATCTTCGGACCCAGCGCGGCGAGCACCCGCTCCGGCGGAGCGCTCGGCCCGACAGCGTTGAACGGCGCGCGATCCATCGCCTCCAGATATTGCTTCATGTACGCGAGCGGCTTGCCGTAGTCGTGGCCGCGGACCTTCTCGACCAAGACCGGGCTGCTGACCCCGAGTCCCAGCAGGAAGCGATCCGGGTACGCCTCGGCCAGCGTCTTCTGTGCCGCCGCGGTCGTCATCGCGTCACGGGCATAGATGTTGGCAATGCCCAACGCCACGGTCAGCGTCGATGTCGCCGACAACAGCAGGCCGGCCATCACGAACGGGTCACGCCCAGTCGCCTCGTTCAACCACAACGTGCGATAGCCCAGCCCTTCCAGCTCGATCGCCGCCGCCTGCGCCGCCCCTGACGGGTGCGCGTCGAAGGCGGCCGTCCAGATCCCTGCTCGTCCTAGCTCCACGGCCTCGGACCGTACCGCACGGACGCTGATGAGTTGTCCGCATGGAAGCCCTCACGTCACCGGCGTCGGTGCGCTCCGGGTCGACGATGCCTTGTGGTTCGAGACGGACGAACGCACCCGCATGAATCGGGTGTAGCGCTGCCGGTCGTCCGAGGTACGACCTGACGCTCAGCGAAGGAAGTCGGTGATGAGCCCGATCGTCTGCTCCGCTCGTTCGAGCTGGGGCAGGTGACCGGCACCGTCGATGATCTCCAGACGGGCACCGTCGATCGCCGCGGCGAAGTCCTCGCCGTACGCGGGATGGACGAGCCCGTCCTGGGCGCCCCACACGAGCAGCGTCGGGGACTTCACGCGGTAGAGCCGCTTCGAGAGTCCCTTGTCGGGCAGGGGCCAGATGAACTGCAGGATGCTGGACATCGTCAGCGAGGCACGGAACAGGGACTCGGGATCGGTCGGATCCGGCGACGGCAGCATCGCCGCGAGGGGACCGTCCGGGTCGGCGAGGACGAGGCCCGGCAGCGAGGCGGGCGGGATGCCGGAGATGTCCGGCACCGGATGGTCGTCACGCCACAGACCGAAGGGCGCGATCAGCACCAGGCGCTCGACGCGGTGCGGGCTCGTCGCCGCGAGCTCGGCGGCGACCATGCCACCGAACGAGTGACCGAGGACGGCCGCCGACTCGATGCCGAGCGTGTCGAGCAGCTCGTTGTAGTAGAGCACGAGGTCCCAGAGGTCCTCGACGTGCTCGAGCCCCTGCGATTCGCCCGCGCCCGGATGTTCGGGTGCCACGACGTGGTGGTCCGCGGCGAGCGCGTCCAGGAGCGGATCCCAGAACAACCCGCCGGCGCCGTGCAGGTACAGCAGCGGCGCCCCGTGTCCCGCCTGGAGGGTGCGGATCTTGAACTTTCCCCCGCACACCTCGACGAACGACTGCTCCGGCTCGACGTGAGTCATTCTCCTGCCACCGCCGTTCCGACAACCTGGCCCTGACGGGCGCCCTGCGGCCACCACTTGTGCTCCCACCCTTCGTCGGCCCAGAGATCACGGATGTTCGGCATCACCTGCTCGGCGAAGAGGGTGATGTTCCGCTTCGTGAGCTCGTGGGGCATCGATCCGATCTGCAGCAGTGCGATGAGGTTCCCGACGCGGAGCCCCCGACACGCCTCCCGCAGCCGCTCGGTGACGGTCTCCGGGCTGCCGGCGATGACGAAGCCGGCGTCGACGAGCGACTTCCAGTCGTTGCGCGCCGCGGCGGACGCCGCCATCTCGGCGGGCGAGTTCGTCTTGAGGATGAACTCGGTGCTGCGCTTCGTGCGATAGCCCGGCGTCTCCATGAAGTACGGCGGAACGTGCAGGCACTTCTTGAAGAAGTAGTTGACGTGCTCCTGGTACAGCTCCTCGGCCTGGGCGTCGGTCTCGGCCACGCAGATCTGCTGGGCGAATCCGGCCCGATATGGATTGCGGTCGGCGCCGAGGCGATCGGCCGTCTCCCAGAACGTGTCCATCACCTTCTTCGCGAACTGATAACCGAAGAAGCTGAGGAAGTTGTAGGTGTAGTCGAAGTTGACGGCCATCTCATAGGTCTCGACCGAACCACCGCCGGCCAGCCACACCGGTGGGTGCGGCTTCTGCAGTGGTTGCGGCCACGGGTTCACGTAACGCAACTTGTTGAACCGGCCGTTGTACGGGAACGGTCCCGGTTGCGTCCACGCCTTCATGATCAGGTCGTGGGCCTCGTAGAAGCGCGGCCGCGTCTCGGTCGGCGTCACGCCATAGCAGCGGTTGACGTCCATCGAGGTGCCCACGGGGAAACCGGCGGCGAGCCTGCCGTCGGTCAGGCAGTCGAGCATCGCGAACTCCTCTGCCACCCGCAACGCCGGCGAGTAGAGCGCCAGTGTGTTGCCGAGCACGAGGATTGCGCTGTTGTTCGGCGTGCGACGCGCGAGCGCCGCAGCCATCAGGTTCGGCGACGCCATGAAGCCATAGGCGTTCTGGTGATGCTCGTTCACACCGAGCCCGTCGAACCCGAGCCGGTCGGCAAGCTCGAGCTCGTCGAGGTTCCACTTGTAGTACTGCGCCACCTTCACCGGATCGCAGAGCTCGGTGTTGGGCGGCGTCACCCACACGCTCTCGTAGCGCTCCTCGAAGTCGTCCGGCAGATCCCGGTACGGCATCAGATGGAAGAAGATCGACTTCATCGCCACCCCCTGGCTGACTGAGTTGTTGTGACCTTACGTTCGAGTGATGTGCGTCCCGAAGCCCGAGCGCCCGTCACGGCCGGGTGGGGAGCCGAGCAGCGGGGTCGGCAATGGCGGCGCGACGAGAACGGCAGCGGCGGGTGGGCGTACGTGTGAGCTCAGCGACCGTGGAAGACGGGTTCCCGTTTGGCGACGAAGGCCTTCGTTGCTTCCCTGTGGTCTTCGGTCTGGCCGCAGTGGACGTGGTGCGTCGCTTCGAGATCGAGGCAGTCGTTCAACTCACCAGTCATCGCCCGGTTGAGGTTCTCCTTCATGTACCGGTACGCGACGGTCGGGCCTGCGGCCAACCGAGACGCGATCTCGCGGGTCGTGTCGGCGAGCTCGTCGGTTTCGCACACCCAGTTGGTGAGCCCCAGGCGCAGCGCCTCCTGGGCACCGACGCGCTCCGACAGGAAGTACAGCTCTCGGGCCTTGGCCGATCCGACGAGCTGGGTCAGGAAGTAGGTGCCGCCGTAATCGCCGGAGAAGCCGACGCGCGCGAAGGCCGTGGTCAAGAACGCGGTGCTGGCCATGATGCGCAGATCGCAGGCCAATGCCAGCGCCAGACCGCCCCCGGCGGCCGCTCCGGGCAACGACGCAATGGTCGGCTTCGGCATCGTGAACAGCTTGCCGGACGTGGCCTGCTGGTTCACCCGTTGACGATGGATCGCGCCGTCGATCGTGTTGTCGCCGACGGTGCCGTCGCCGCTGGCGGCCATCGCCTTGACATCGCCTCCGCCGCAGAACGCTTGGCCGGCGCCGGTGAGCACGATGCACTTCACGGCAGCGTCGAGCTCGGCACTGGCGAGCTGCTCCCCGAGAGCGGCTGTCATCGGCCCGGTCATGGCGTTGCGTGCCGCTGGCCGGTTCATGGTCAGCGTCAGGATGCCGTCGTCCAACGACGCGAGCAGCTCGGTGGTGCCGGTGTCGATCTCTCCAGCCATCTCGTCTCGCTTTCGTGTCCGCGGTGAGCTTGCCATGGCGAGCCGGCCGTCGAGGCAGTGCTCGCGCTGGGCGTGCGACTCGCGCCGACGCAAGTGTGGCAGTACGCCACACACGGGTGCGATCTCACCGCCCGGCGGCTCCGTCGCGGTTCATGCGTGGATCAGGACGCCAGCCACAGCCTCGCCCAGCGCGGCGCCTGGAACGGCTGCCAGCCGTGATGCGGCTGGGCGAGTCGATCGGCGACGACGATGAGCACGGACGGGTTGTGCCCGAGGCCGAGGTGGCTGCCGCGTATCTCCACGTTCTCGCGCAGCGGGCCTTCCGCGATCAACGACGCCCGCCACGGCACGATCGCGTCGGTACGGCTGTAGATCGACGTCACCGGCACTGCCGGCGCGGCGTCGGAGGTGCCGCGCAGCGGGCTCCCGAGGGTGATCACCTGACGGACGTGGCCCGGTGCGCGTCCGCCGACCGCCCTCGCGAACACTCCGCCGAGGCTCCAGCCGATGAGGCTCACGGGCTCGTCGTAGCGCTTCGTCAGATCGGTGAACCGCGTCGTCAGCCCTTCGGTGATCCGCGCGGTCGGGCCGACGTTGATCCCCAAACCCCATCCATGGACCTGGTAGCCGAGCCGTCTGAGGAACCAGCGCATCGGCCGCGTCGAGTCGTCATCACCGCGGAAGCCGGGCAGCACGAGCACGGGATGGCCGTCGCCGCGGGGCGCAGCCATGAGCAGTGGTCCGGCGGTGGCCACGAACGACGCGAACTCCGGAACGGCGCGGGCCTCGGCCGCGAGCCGCGGAGACCGGCGAACCTGCTGTGGTGCCATGGCCACCTCCTGTCCTGGATCGCTCGGCGAAGGATTCGTCACCCGCCACCGAGCACTGCTTGCTCCAGCAAGCGTAGTGCGTGCGTGCGACAATCGACTGCGGTCCCGCGCCCTCCCCGGTGCTCCCGATTCAGGACGGCGCCGGCTGGGCGCCGCGCACGAGCCGGCCGGGCAGCGCACCGGTGTGGGCGCCGTCGGCGAACGTCACCGTCCCGCTCTTGATCGTGCGCACGTACCCCTGCGCCGACTGCATGAGCCGCCGCCCGCCCGCCGGGAGGTCGTGGACGATCCGCGGGCGGTTGGCCCCCAGGGCGTCGAGGTCGATCACGTTGACGTCGGCGCGGAATCCTGCGGCCAGAACGCCACGATCGAGCCAGCCGACCTGACGGGTCGTGCGCTGGGTCAGGTGGTGGACCATCAGCTCCAGCGGCAGCGGGCCCTGCCCCGTCGTGCGCTTCGTCCAGAGGGCGAGCGACGTGGTCGGGAAGCTGGCGTCGCTGATCGCGCCGCAGTGGGCGCCGGCGTCACCGAGGCCGATGACCGAGTTCGGCGACAGCAGCATCTCGCGCACGTCGTCGAGGTTGCCCTTCGCGTAGTTGAACAGCGTCAGGATCAAGAGCTGGTGGCCGTCGGCGTCGACCATCAGGTCGATGGTCTCCTCGACGGGGGACACGCCGCGGGCCGCCGCGCGGGCCGCCACGCTCGACGACGCCGGCGGCTCGTAGTCCACCGGCTCCTCCATCGGGAAGAGCTTGTCGAACCCGGTGAAGACGGTGTGGGCGAGCCCCTCCAGCGAACCCGTCGCGCTCGGGTGCTCAGCGACGATGCGGGCCCGGCGCTGCGGGTCCTTCAACGCCGCGACACGCTCGGGCAACGGCAAGCCGGCGATCTCCCGATACGACGGGCAGAGGGCGACCGGGTTGACCGACGCGGTCAGCCCCTGCAGCACGCCGACGGGGCGGGGCGCCACCTGCGTGCGCATGTCGAGGCCGTCCGCGACGCAGCGGGCGACCCATGCCACCATCTCGCGCCACCGGTCCGGCACCTGCACGACCTGCTGCACCGTCATCGACAGCGGGCGGCGGGAGTGCTCCACCATCGCGCGCATCAACGCCATCTCGTCGAGGGCGAACTCGTCGTCCTCGCTGAGGTACGCGTCGGAGATCATCTGGACGACGCCCGAGCCGGTCTCCGCCATCGCCCCGACGAGCGCGAGCAGTTCGTCGGCGGTCGAGTGGCGGGTGCCGAGCGGAGCGCCGTCGCGCGTGCGGTGGGCGACGGTGCGGCTCGTCGTGAAACCGAGCGCGCCGGCGCGCACGCCGTCCTGCACGGCCCGGGCCATCGCCCGCAGCTCGTCCGCGGTGGGCGCCTCGTTCGGGTTCGCGCCGCGCTCGCCCATGACGTACGCCCGCAGCGGGGCGTGCACGACGTGGGTGCCGACGTCGACCGCGTAGTGGCGGCGAGCCAGCGCGTCGAGGTAGTCCGGGAACGTCTCCCAGTCCCACGGCAGGCCCTCGGCGAGCGCGGTGCCCGGGATGTCCTCGACGCCCTCGAGCATCCCGATCAACCAGTCGTGTTGCTCCGGCGTCGGCTTCGCCGGGGCGAACCCCACGCCGCAGTTGCCCATTGCCACCGACGTCACCCCGTGCAGGCTCGATGGTGCCAACATCGGATCCCACGTGGCCTGCCCGTCGAAGTGGGTGTGGATGTCCACGAAGCCCGGCGTGACGACCAGACCGTCGGCATCGATGACCTCGGCACCGGTCGTGTCGAGACCCGGACCGACCTCGGTGATCACGCCACGGGCGATGGCGATGTCGGCGACACGACCGGGCGCGCCGGTGCCATCGACGACCAGTCCGTTGCGGACGACGATCGGGCGGGAGTCGGTGCTCATCCGACGATTGTCCCAGATCGCGGGCACGGCTGCTTCGCCGGCCACGACGGACGTCGCGCTCGGGTCGCTCACACCGAGCGTCGAACGCGTTCGACCTCTTCGGCTCGGGCGGGTGCGGCGGGGCGGACGTGAGCCAGCTCGGAGACGATGGTGGTCCGCCGCTCGCGTACGTACCGCTTGAAGCCGGCGTAACCGGGTGGGCCGAACGCGATGTCCATCTGCTTGCGCACCTGACGTGGGGACATCCGCCGAACCCGAGACGGCTCGAGACCCGCCGCCACCAGCCATCGCCGAGCCCGCTCGATGACCCGCGGGCCGCCCAACCTGCTCACGGTCCGCGCCGCGGGCGACGCGTGACGGGTCGGCACATCGGCGGAGGGAGGCCGCGCCGGGGCGGCCGGTGATCACGGTGCCCGCACCCAACATCCTTCATGCCTGCTGAGATCGCCCTGCGAGGCATCGGCGTTACACCGACGACACTCGGACCGGGTGATGCGGCGCGCTTCACCCGTTCGCGCGCCTGCCGATGTCAGCCGACGACCGATGTGGCTCAGGGACTTCGGCGTCCGCTTCCGTGGCGGCTGAGGGTCGCGTGGTCCGCGTTGCTTCGGAAAGGGTCGGGGCGCGCTCGATCGAAGGAGGGAGGTGGCCCCCCTCGTGCTGCCACGCCCTGAACGCCGCCGCTGACGCGAGGACGAAGGCGCTCCCGAGGACGATGCCGGCGACGACGTCGGAGACGTAGTGCACGCCCAACATCACGCGCGAGGCCGCGATGGCGACGACCAGCGCGGCCGTGAACAGCGCCGCGATCGCCCGGCGACGTGCGTTGCGCAACGGTGACCACGCGAGCAGCAGCAGCGATCCGTAGACGACGGTCGAGTTCATCGCATGACCGGAGGGGAAGCTCTTGCCGAGCGCATGCGCGACGGCGTCGCTGAAGTGCGGACGGCTGCGTCCGACGACGGCCTTGATGATGTTGTTGGCGATCACCCCCAGCACGGCGGTCGACACGAGGAACAGGGCCTGTCGACGACGACGGTTGAACACCGCGAGGTAGATCGCGACCACGATCACGATGATCGTCAGCGTGATCGTCGATCCGAGCTGGGTGACGAACTGGGCGAGATGGACGCGGTCACGGTTGCGCAGGTCCTGGGCGTTCTGCTGGTTGGCGATCCGTTGGTCGAGCGAGGTGAGCGGCCCGTTGAACACCACCTCCAGCAACAGCAGCCCGAACGGGATCGCGACCAGCACCGCGGCGAACACGATCAACGTGAGCCGCAGACCGAGCTTCGCCTCGGGGTCGAATCGAGCCTTGAACTGCACCATGCCATCCTCTTCGTCTCGACGCTGATGAACGTGCGCTCGGTTCCCGGCCAGGAGGTGGTGGCAGACGCGATTTACCGCGAGTTGACGTAGCGGCCCCCTGGCGCTGACGAACCGATGGTTGAGTCGCAGGGAGCACTACTGCACCCCGAGGCGCGCTTGATGATGGGTACCCGAAGCCCCGCTGCTGCGACCGCGGTACGCGCGACGGTCCCGGGCGCTCGTCCGGTGTCGTCCACGACCGAGACCGTGTCGGTCACCGTGGAGCGGGGGTGGCAGGTGCTCGTCGCCAGTGGCTTCCACCTGCGCGCCGTCTCCGACGAGCACAGCGAGGCGAACACATCCGCGTTCGCACGGAGGCTCGAGACGTGGATCGGCCCGGGCCTCGTGGTGCTCGCCGGCGACACGTTCGAACTGCTCGACGAACCGAACAACTCGCCTCGGCGGGCGCTGACGGCGCATCCCCGGTTCGCCGCGGCGCTGCGCGGCTTCGCCGAGGGTGCGGAGCACACCGTCGTGGTGCTCGCAGGCGATCACGATGCCGGTGTGCTCGTCGAACCGCACCGCGCCGAGGTCATCGCCATGGGCGCCACCGTCGCTGCCCGGCTCGAGCTCGAGATCGAGAGCGGTGCCGGACTCAGTCGGATCCGCGTCGAACACCGCGCCGCGCCGGGCCGGGCGCCGATGGTCGACGAGGACGAGGTCGCCGAATCTGCCGAGTTCTACCGGGTCCTCGATCGTTGGTGGTGGCTGCCGCTCGTCGCACCGATCGTCGTCGCGCTGGTCGTGTTCGGGGTCGTCGCGCTCCGCGGTGCGGCGAGCTGGGAGATCAGTCGTC
>JAODBQ010000530.1 GCA_025464045.1 Ilumatobacteraceae bacterium | reverse complement strand
GGGCGCGCACGTCGCGCACGAACACCGCGCGGTGCGCCGAGCGCTCCGCCTCGTTGGTGGCGTCCAGGTACTTCAGGTACGCCGCCATCGGGAACTTGACGTCCATGAAGAGCACGTGCCCCTTCGGCAGGATGAACGTGAAGTCGGGGATGCCGTGCCCTTCGCCCTCGACCGCGGTGCGCTTGACGTAGTTGACCCCGACGTGGAAGCCGGCACGCCGGAGCACGTCCTCCGCCATCCGTTCGCCCCACTGCCCACGCGCGTTGGAGCTGGCCAGGGCCTCGCGCAGGCTGTTGGTGGTGCCCGCCAACGTGGACGTGATCTCCGCGTGCACCTGCAACGACCTGTCCACCTGCCCGAACCGCTCCGAGGTGGACTCACCGAGCTTGCCGACAAGATCGGCGAGGCGCTTGAGATCGGTCTGCACGCCCTGCTGGACCTCGCCCAGCCGCTGGTCGATGAGCTGGTGGCGCCCGGCCAGCGTGGCATCCGCCGCCTGGTTCTGGGCGCCGAGCTGCTCGCGGCTCATCGTGATGACCTGCTCGACGGCGGCCTGCACGGCCTGGTCCCGGTCTCGTGCCCCGCGTTCGTTGGCATCGGCCACAGCGAGCGCGACGGCCCGGGCGATGACCGCCTCTGGCACCTCGGCCACCACCGGCGGCAGCGGCTCGGGCGCCGGCAACGCCGCCACCTCGACGGCAGCGGGTGCCGTCGGACGGCGCGTGGCCAGCAGCCAGGCCACGAGTGCGGCCAGCGCTGCGACCACCAAGGCGAGTGCGATCTCCATGTGGCCCATGGTTGCAAAGGGGTCTCACACAGTTCGCGGATGCGACCCTGCACACCAGGTCACACAGTGGAGGGGCGGCTGGACGGGCAGGTGGCCCCGCAGGTCGACGGGCGGGCCAGCAGGCCGGCTGCCGGCTCAGCGGGCCGGTGAGCGGCGCAGGAAGAGGCGGTACGCGGGGTTCGCCGTCTCGTCGCTGCTCGGGTAGCCGACCGTGGCCAGGAAGGCGCGGAACGCCCGGTTGTCGGTGGCAGGCACCTGGATGCCGACGAGGATCCGCCCGAAGTCGGCACCCTCGTTGCGGTAGTGGAACAGCGAGATGTTCCAGTTCGGGCTCATCGCCGACAGGAACCGCATCAGCGCGCCGGGTCGTTCGGGGAACTCGAAGCGGTACAGCACCTCGTCGTCGGCGCGCGTCGAGCGCCCGCCGATCATGTGCCGCAGGTGCTGCTTGGCGAGGTCGTCGTCGGTGAGGTCGAGCACATCGAACCCCTCGGCGCGCAGCGCACCGGCGATCCGCGCCGCATCGGCAGGGCCGGCGATCTGCACGCCGACGAAGATGTGCGCGGCGTCGACGTCGGGGCCGTCGTCGCCGCCCACGCGTTCCGGCACGGCGTCGGCGATGCGATAGTTGAACTCGGTCACGCTCGCGCCGTCGAGCAGCGCGCAGAAGCGACGGAACGAGCCGCGCTCCTCGGGGACCGTGACCGCGAACACGGCCTCTCGCGCCTCACCCAGCTCGGCGCGCTCGGCGACGAACCGCAGGCGGTCGAAGTTCATGTTGGCCCCGCACGCCACGGCCACGAACGTCTGCCCCGCCGCGTCGTTGGCGGCCACCCACGACTTCAGCCCGGCGACCGACAGCGCCCCCGCCGGTTCGAGGATGCTGCGGGTGTCCTGGAAGACGTCCTTGATCGCTGCGCAGATCTCGTCGGAGTCGACGAGCACCATCTCGTCGACGAGCTCGCGGCACAGCCGGAACGTCTCCTTGCCGACCTGCTTCACCGCGGTCCCGTCGGAGAACAGCCCGACGTCGCGCAGCACGACGCGCCGGCCGGCCTCCAGCGAACGGGCCATGGCATCGGAGTCCGCCGCCTGGACGCCGATGATCCTGATCTCCGGGCGCACCGCCTTGACGTACGCGGCGATCCCACTGATCAAGCCGCCACCGCCGACGGCGACGAAGATCGCGTCGAGCGGACCGGGGTGCTGGCGGAGGATCTCCATCCCGATCGTGCCCTGCCCGGCGATCACGTCCGGGTCGTCGAACGGGTGCACGAACGTCAGCCCGCGCTCGGCTGCCAGCACGTCGGCGTGCTCCTTCGCGTCGGAGTACGAATCGCCGGTGAGCACGACCTCGACGAAGTCACCGCCGAACGCGCGCACCGCGTCGACCTTCACCCTCGGCGTCGTCACCGGCATGACGATCAACGCAGGGCAGCCGAGACGTGCCGCCGAGAGTGCGACGCCCTGCGCGTGGTTGCCGGCCGATGCGGCGACGACGCCACGGGCGCGCACGTCCGCTGGCAGCTGGACCATCTTGTTGTAGGCGCCGCGCAGCTTGAACGAGAACACCGGCTGGTTGTCCTCGCGCTTGAGCAGCACGGTGCACCCGGTGCGGGCCGAGAGCTCCGGGGCGACGTCCAGCTCGGTCTCCCTGGCGACGTCGTAGACCCGCGCGGTGAGGATCCTGCGCAGGTAGTCGCGCGACCGTGCCGTCACGTCGCGACCGGGTCGCCGCTGAACGTCGTCTCGCCGGCGCGCACCTGCGCGGCGTACACGCCGTCCGCGGCGATCAGCTCGTCGTGCGTGCCCTCCTCGACGATCCGCCCGGCGTCGAGCACGACGATGCGGTCCGCGTCGCGGATGGTCGAGAGGCGGTGCGCGATCACCAGCGCGGTGCGGCCGCGCATCGCCGTCTCGAGCGCGGTCTGCACGTGGGCCTCGTTCTCGTTGTCGAGGTGGCTCGTCGCCTCGTCGAGGATCATCACCGCGGGGTCCTTGAGCAGCAGGCGGGCGATCGCCAGCCGCTGCTTCTCGCCGCCGCTCAAGCGGTAGCCGCGCTCGCCGACGAGCGTGGCGTAGCCGTCGGGCAGGGCGCGGACGACGTCGAGGATCTGCGCGCCGCGGCACGCCGCGTCGAGCTCGGCGGGTGTGGCGTCCGGCTTGGCGTAGAGCAGGTTCGAGCCGATCGACTCGTGGAACAGGTGTGGGTCCTGGGAGACCACCCCGATGGCGGCGCGCAGCGTGTCCTGGGTGAGGTCGCGCACGTCGTGCCCGTCGACGCGGACCATGCCGCCGGTGACGTCGTACAGGCGGGGGATCAGCGCGGCGAGCGTCGTCTTGCCGGAGCCCGACGCCCCCACCAGCGCGACGGTCTCGCCGGGCGCGATCGACAGCGAGACGCCGCGCAGCACGTCACGCTCCGAGTCCGCGCCGGCGATCGCCGACGGTGCTTCGAGCGACGGCACGGTGACGGCGGCGGCCGGCGGGTAGCGGAACCACACGTCGTCGAGCTCGATCCGTCCGACCGGACCGACGAGGTCGAACGCACCCGGGCGGTCCGTGATGTTCTCCGGCGCGTCGAGCACCTCGAACACCCGCTCGAAGCTGACCATCGCGGTCATCAGATCGACGCGGGCGTTCGTGAGGCCGGTGAGCGGTGCGTACACCCGGGTGACGAGCGCGGCGAGCGCGACGAGCGTGCCACTGGAGATGCTGCCGCTGACGACGAGCTGCGCGCCGAGCCCGTAGATCGCCGCTGCCCCGAGCGCGCCGACCAGGCCGAGCGCGACGAAGAACACGCGGCCGTACATCGCCGAGCGGATGCCGGTGTCGCGCACACGCGCCGCCCGGCCGGCGAACGTGTCGACCTCGTCGCCGGAACGACCGAACAGCTTCACGAGCTGTGCGCCGGCGACGTTGAAGCGTTCGGCCATCTGTGAGTTCATCTCGGCGTTGGTGTTCATGTTCTCGCGCGAGATCGCCTGCAGCTTGCGCCCGACGCGCCTGGCCGGGATGACGAACAGCGGCAGCACCGCCAGGGCGAGCAGGGTCAGCCGCCACTCGAGCGCGATCATCGCCGCGAGCGAGGTGACGAGCACGACGATGTTGCTGACGACGCTGCCGAGCGTGCTCGTGACGGCCGTCTGCGCGCCGACGACGTCGTTGTTCAGCCGGCTCGTGAGCGCACCGGTCTGGGTGCGGGTGAAGAACGCGATGGGCATCCGCTGGACCTTCTCGAACAGCGCCACGCGCAGGTCGTAGATCAGCCCTTCACCGACGCGCGCGCTGCACCACCGCTGGACGATCGTGAGGCCGGCGTCGGCGACCGCCTGAGCGACGACCAGCCCGGCCAGCACGGAGATCAGCGTGCGGTCGCCCTTCGGGATGGCCGTGTCGAGGATCGAGCGGAACGCGAACGGCGGGACGAGGCCGATCAGCGCGTCGACGACGATCGCCAGCAGG
>JAODBQ010000511.1 GCA_025464045.1 Ilumatobacteraceae bacterium | reverse complement strand
GACCGTGATCCCCGCCGCGCTGGTCACCGCGCTGAACTTCAGCGGCGACAGTGCGGTCGTCTACGGCCTCTCCGCGCTCGGCAGTGGCCTCCTGGTCATCTTCGCCCTGGACAACCCGGGCGCGATGTTCTTCTTCAACATCCCTGCGTGGATCATCGCCCTCGTCTTCGTCGGCATCGACGTCCTCAGCCTGCTCGGCGACCGGCTCTACGCCCAGCTCCTGCTCGAACTGCTGGTGATCGCCGTCGGCCTGATCGGGGCCCGCCAGTACGGCATGGTCGAGGTGCTCCACTGGATCCCCAACTTCGGCCGCAAGAGCCCCCGCTCGTCCCACCAGCGCGCCCCGAAGCAGCCCAGGCAGCACCGCCGACCGACCACGGCGTCCTCGGTGATCACCGGTCCGTGGGCCGCGAGCTCCTCCCCCGGCTCCGGCGACCAGATCGAGCTCGACATGCTGCTCGACAAGATCTCCGCCAGCGGCATCGCCTCGCTGACCAAGCAGGAGAAGCAGCGCCTCAACGACCTCAGCAAACGCCTCCGCGGCGGCTGACCCGCGCGACGCGAACACCGGACGCGAACACCGGACGCGAACACCGGACGCGAGCACCGTTCGTGCTCACCGGTGAGCAGCTCCGGTGCTCGCGCCGCTCAACAGGAGGATCACCCGGCAACTGTGTGACGCCCCTGTGCGAACGTCCGAGCATGAACGAGATGTTCGCCCTCATCGCGGCACAGGCAGCCGCCAACCATGGTGCCATCAGCGCCGGGCAGCTCGCCGCGCACGGGTTACCGGTGGCGACGCGTACGCGGTGGGTGGCACTCGGCGTCCTGACTCACCTCGGAGCGCGGTCGTACGCCGTCGGCGGCTCGCCGTCGACCTGGGAACGCGACCTTGCCGCCACGATCATCGACCTCGACGGCCGCGGCTTCCTCGCAGGGCGTACGGCCGCTCGGCTGCACGGTCTCGAGGGCTTCGCCTCGTCCGCGATCGAGGTGCTCGTGCCGCGCGCCCATCGCCGGATCCAGCTCGACGCACGCGTCGCGTACACCTCGCTCCCGCTCGACAACGGCGCGACGGTGATCGTCAACGGCTTCCGGTGTCTGACCGCCGAGCGGCTGATCCTGGACGGACCCCTCTTCGACTTCACCCGAGCCGAGGCGGAGAACGCGATCGACTCCGGGATTCGGCTCCGCCTCGTCAGCGAGCAGCGGCTGCGAACGAGAGTGATCGCGCGGCACAACCGCGGCATCAACGGCGGGCGGGTGCTGCTCGAAGCGCTCGTCGACACGGGTGGCGAGAGCCGGCTCGAACGTTGGATGCTGCGCATCGTGCGCGAGGCCGGGCTGCCCCGCCCCGTGTTGCAGCGCACGTACCGCGAGGGCACGCGGG
This sequence comes from Ilumatobacteraceae bacterium, assembly GCA_025464045.1. GTDB lineage: Bacteria > Actinomycetota > Acidimicrobiia > Acidimicrobiales > Ilumatobacteraceae > JAODBQ01. The sequence continues at coordinate 3,291 of JAODBQ010000511.1, read as the reverse complement.
TGATCGCGCGTGTCGACATGCTCTTCGGCGACCTCGTCGTCGAGATCGCCGGGCACGGCTTCCACTCGTCACGTCGACAGCTGCAGCGCGACGAACAGCGACGTACCGAGCTCACCACACTCGGGCTGCGCACGGTGGCGTTCCGTTACGAGGACGTGCGCGATCGTCCGGCCTGGGTGGTCGCCCAGCTCCGCGCGCTCGTCCGCACGCGCCCAGGCGCTGCCGCATGAGCCCCGACGATCACGCCCGGATCGACGCGAGCACCCGACGCGAGCACCCGACGCGAGCACCCGACGCGAGCATCCGACGCGAGCACCGGACGCGAGCACCGGATCGGCTCATTCGTGAGCACGGTCGGTGCTCGCGTTGGCGGGGAGCGGCGGGGCGGCGCGGGCGGGGAGCGGCCCGGAGGGGCGGGGGACGGCGGGGCGTCGCGGCCCATCGCCTCGAACGTGACCGTGCCCGCGGGTCAGCCCATGAGGAGGGGGCGGAGGAAGCGGCCGGTGTGGCTGCCGTCGACGGTGGCCACGTGCTCCGGCGTGCCTTCGGCGACGACCAGGCCGCCGCCACTGCCACCTTCGGGGCCGAGGTCGATCAGCCAGTCGGCGGTCTTGATCACGTCGAGGTTGTGCTCGATCACCAACACGGTGTTGCCCTGGTCGACGAGGCGCGAGAGCACGGTGAGCAGCCGGCGCACGTCGTCGAAGTGCAGGCCGGTGGTCGGCTCGTCGAGCAGGTAGATCGTGTGCCCGGTACCGCGCTTGGCGAGCTCGGCGGCGAGCTTGACCCGCTGCGCCTCGCCACCGGACAACGTCGGCGCCGGCTGCCCGAGCCGGACGTAGCCGAGGCCGACGTCGGCGAGCGTCTTCATGTGCCGACCGATCGACGGCTGGTTGGCGAAGAAGTCGACCGCCTCCGAGATCGGCATGTCCAGCACCTCGGCGATGTTCTTGCCCTTGAACGAGATGTCGAGCGTGTCGCGGTTGTAGCGATCGCCCTTGCACACCTCGCACGGCACGTACACGTCGGGCAGGAAGTGCATCTCGATCTTGATCGTGCCGTCGCCGGAGCACGCCTCGCAGCGCCCGCCGGCGACGTTGAAGCTGAACCGACCGGGCATGTAGCCGCGCACCTTGGCCTCGGCCGTGCTCGCGAACAGCTTGCGGATGCTGTCGAACACGCCCGTGTAGGTGGCCGGGTTCGACCGCGGCGTGCGACCGATCGGCGACTGGTCCATGTCGATGACCTTGTCCAGCAGCTCGACGCCGCTGATCGTCTTGTGCCGACCCGCGGCCGTCTTCGACTTGTAGATCTTCTGCATCAGGACCGGGAGCAGGATGTCCCGCACGAGCGTGCTCTTCCCGCTGCCGCTGACCCCGGTGACGGCCACGAAGCAGCCGAGTGGGATCTTCACGTCCAGGTTGCGCAGGTTGTGCTCCTTGGCCCCCTTCACCGTCAGCCAGCCGGACCCGGGCAGCCGCCGCACCGTCGGCACCGGCACCGACTTCTTCCCGGACAGGTACTGCCCGGTGATCGAGTCCTTGACCTTGAGGATCCCCTTCACCGGCCCGGAGTAGACGACGGCGCCGCCGTGCTCGCCCGCGCCGGGCCCGATGTCGACGATCCAGTCGCACTCGCGGATGGTGTCCTCGTCGTGCTCGACGACCAGCACCGTGTTGCCGAGGTCACGCAACCGGATGAGGGTGTCGATCAGCCGGCGGTTGTCGCGCTGGTGCAGGCCGATGGACGGCTCGTCGAGGACGTACAGGGTGCCGACGAGGCCGCTGCCGATCTGGCTGGCGAGCCGGATCCGCTGTGCCTCCCCGCCGGCCAAGGTGCCCGCGGACCGCGACAGGCTGAGGTAGTCGAGCCCGACGTCGAGCAGGAACCCGAGACGGGCGTTGATCTCCTTCGTGACCCGCTCGGCGATCATCCGCTCCCGGTCGCTGAGCTCGAGTGCGGCGAGGAACTTCGCCGACTCGCCGATGGGATCGTCGCAGACCTCGGCGATGTTGCGGCCGTTGATCGTCACCGCCAGCGTGGACGGCTTCAGTCGCGCCCCACCACACGCCGAGCACGGCACGAGGCGCATGTAGCCCTCGTACTGCTCCCGGCTCCACTCGCTCTCGGCACCTTCGTGGCGGCGCTTGATCCACGGGATGACCCCCTCGTACGCGGTGCTGTACTCGCGCATCCGCCCGTACCGGTTCTTGTACTTGACCTTCAGGTTGCCCTCGACGCCGTGCAGGATGACCTTCTGCTGCTTGGCCGTGAGCTTGTGGTACGGCGCATCGAGGTCGATGTCGTAGGTGTTGGCGACCGCCTCCAGCATGCGCGTGAAGTACTGCGTGTTGGAGGTCCGCCACGGCGCGATCGCCCCGCCGTTGAGCGACTGGTCGCTGTCGGGCACGAGCAGCTCCGGGTCGACTTCGTACTGCGTGCCCAGCCCGTCGCAGACCTCGCACGCGCCATACGGCGAGTTGAACGAGAAGTTGCGCGGCGCCGGCTCCTCGTAGCTGGTGCCGCACGCCGGGCAGGACAGGTGCTGGCTGAACGTGAGCACCTCGCTGTCCTCGCCCGGCTCGCGCCCGACGAGCTCCACCTGGGCAACGCCCTCGGCGAGCTTCAACGCCTGCTCGAGCGAGTCGGTGAGCCGGCGCTCGATCCCCTCCCGCCGCACCAGGCGGTCGACGATGATCTCGATGTGGTGCTGCTCGTACCGGGCGAGCTTCTCGTCGCGCTTGAGGAACTCGTCGATGTCGACGACCTCGGCATCGATCCGGGCGCGGACGAACCCCTGACCTGCCAGATCCTCCAGCAACGTGTCGTACTCGCCCTTGCGGCCGCGCACGACGGGCGCGAGGACCTGGAACCGGGTGCCCTCCGGCAGGGTGAGGACGCGGTCGACGATCTGCTGCGGCGTCTGGCGCTGGAGGCGGGTGCCGTCCTTCGGGCAGTGCTGGATGCCGATGCGCGCGTACAGCAGGCGCAGGTAGTCGTAGACCTCGGTGATCGTGCCGACCGTGGACCGCGGGTTGCGGTTGGTGGACTTCTGGTCGATCGAGACGGCCGGAGAGAGCCCCTCGATGAAGTCGACGTCGGGCTTGTCCATCTGGCCGAGGAACTGCCGGGCGTACGACGAGAGCGACTCGACGTACCGGCGCTGGCCCTCGGCGTAGATGGTGTCGAAGGCGAGCGAGGACTTGCCCGAACCGGACAAGCCCGTCACGACGATGAGCTTGTTGCGCGGAAGCGTCAGATCGATGTTCTTGAGATTGTGTTCGCGTGCGC
>JAODBQ010000492.1 GCA_025464045.1 Ilumatobacteraceae bacterium | reverse complement strand
GGTTGACGTCCAGCGAGGTCACGTGCAGCTCCACGAGCCGGCCGGCCGGGATCGCGAGCTCCGGTGTCTCGACGCCGCCGTATCGGGGGTAGCGGAACGTCCACGCCCACTGCTGGCCGATCACCTGCACCTGCAGCGCCGATCTGGCCTTGGCCGGCACCGCCAGCGGGTCCGGTCCCTGCCCGCCTCCGGCGCCCTTCGCCGGACCGAGCAGGTCGTAGGTGCCCCAGCCGGCCAGCGTGATCACGATCACGGCCGTGGCCACGACCCACGTCACCTGCGTCGCCGTGTCGCCCCGCAGCGGGGGGCCGTCTGCGAGCGCGGTGCCGCGCTCGCGGAAAATGATGATTGCGACGGCCAGGAAGACCCAGATGCCGAGCATGACCGGGGTGGCGAACGCCGCAAGGACCGTGTTGACGTGCCGCTGGCCGCGGGCCTCCTCGCTGAGGTTGCCCGGCGGGAGGTGGGGGCCGAGCACGAGCACGACCAACGGGACGGCGATCACCGTCAGCACGGCCCAGATGGCGAGGATGCGCCGCGTGGCCGGCACGGGCGCAGGGGCGGGGGCGCCGGTCGTCACTCTCAGACCACCTTCAGCTGGCCGTCCATCCAGCCCATCGTCTGCATCGGCCCGCCGTTGCCGAACACGAAGGCCGCCGCGCACGGCACGAAGCACTGCCAGCGGAAAGTGCCCCGCCTGCCGGTGCGGAAGGTGAAGGTGATCGTGGTGTGCGCCTCGGCGAGCGTGCAGGGTGCGACGCCGCACTGGTTCTTCGCGTCGTCGGCGACGCCTTTGAGTGGCACGCTGACCCCGAGGTCCGGGATCGTGAACGTGTGCGAGGCGTCGTCGGGTGGCAGCGCCCGCAACGTGGTGCCGTTGACGGCCATCACGCCCCCGGTCGTCCCGCGCACCTGGGAGAGGAACGGATTGCGCAGGCCCGTGGCCGTGTCGTACTGGTAGATGGTGACCTGCACGAGCGAGTGCGCCGGCACCGTGAAGATGGTGGTGTGGCGCCACCGCCCGCCGGCGTCCCGGACGAGGTAAGACACCCAGTCGGGATCCGGCGCGTGGCCGTAGGCGGCGACCGTCTGGAGGGTCAGCCGCGCGCCGCCGGGAGCCGAGGCCGCGGCCGAGGTCGGCGGCGTACTCGCCAGGAAGTCCGCCACGTACAGCGCAACCAGCACGACGGCCACGGCCGTGGCGCCAGCGATGAAGGAGATCTTCGATCCGTGCCGCACCGGGAACTGCCTCCACTTCCTCGGGGAGGAATGGGAGCAGTATCCTCCGTGGCCGGTCCGCCGCACCGCAGATGACGGACGTTGTCATCCCCAGGCCATCCCCGGGTCATATCAAATCCGTTGCTGCGGACTGCACGGTGGTATAGATCTCCGTTCAAGGAGACGAGAGATGCAGATCCTGGTCGTTGAAGACGAGACGCGGATCTCAGACTTCCTCGCGCGGGCGCTCCGGGCGGAGGGGATGTGCGTGAGCATGGCGGACGACGGCCCTGAGGGGCTGGCACTCGCCGTCGCCCATCCGTTCGACCTCGTCATCCTCGACCTCATGCTGCCGACGCTCAACGGGCTCGAGGTCGTGCGCCAGATCCACGCGCACAAGCCCGACCTCCCCGTCCTGATCCTGTCGGCGCGGTCGGATCTCGAGACCAAGCTGCGGGGCTTCGCGCTCGGGGCCGACGACTACCTCGCCAAGCCGTTCTCGCTCGACGAGCTGCTGGCACGGGTGCGCGTGCAGGGGCGCCGCCGACACAGGGGCGATGACGGCGACATCCTGCGCGCCGGTGCGCTCGTGCTCGACCAGGCGCGGCGCGAGGCGCGCATCGGCGAGCACGCCAACCGACTCACCGACGGCGAGTTCCGGCTGCTGCACCATCTGCTCGAGCACGCCGGCGAGGTCATCAGCCGCGAGCGGCTGCTCGCCGACGTGTGGGGCTACGACTTCGACCCGCGCTCGAACGTGGTCGACGTCTCCATCCGGCGGCTGCGCTGCAAGCTCGGCCCCGAGGCACCGATCGAGACCGTCCGCAATGTCGGCTACCGGCTTGTTGCGGCGTAGGTTTGTCGAGGTCCTCTGGGGCGTCTTCGCGGTCGCGAACCTCGTCGCCATGGCGAAGTCGCCGAGCTGGGAGACGATCCCGTTCCACTTCATCTGGGTCAGCCTCACGATCCTCTACGGCTTCCGCGTCTGGGGCACGCGGGCCACAGGCCTCGTACTCGGGGTCGTGGCGATCACGACCGGGGCTCTCATCCTCCGCGACGCGTTCCAGGGCACACAGCTCTGGGGCGAGCTGTGGGAGGTCCCGCTCATGTCGGCGATGTTCCTGGCGATGGTGTGGCACGCTCGGCGCCGGCAGTCGTCGCTCAAGGCGATGGAGTCGCTGGCCCGCGAGCGCGCCGACCTGGTCGAACGACAGGAGCAGCTGCTGCACGACGTATCGCATGAGCTGCGCACCCCGATCACCATCGCCCGCGGCCACCTCGAGGTGCTGCGCCGTGATCCTGCGATCGCGGCCCCCGAGGTCGGGGTCGCGCTGGACGAGCTCGACCGGATGGCGCACCTCGTCGAGCAGCTGCTGCTGCTCGCCAAGACGGAGCAGCCTGACTTCGCCGTCATGTCCGACATCGACATCGAGCCCTTCATCGAGGACGTGTTCGTGCGCTGGTCAGACGTCGCACCGCGCGCGTGGCGCCTCGGCGCTGTCGAGCCGGGGGTGCTGCATGTCGACACGCACGCGCTGCGCATCGCGCTGGACGCGCTGCTGGAGAATGCCGTCGATCACACGACGAGCGCGGATCTGATCGAGCTCGCCGTCCGGCGCTCGGCGGACTCGGTGGTGGTCATCGACGTCCGCGACGGGGGACCCGGCATCCCGCCCGAGGCGCTGCACCGCATCTTCGAGCGCTTCGGGCGGGCCGAGCACTCGCGCACGCGCCGTCAGGGAGGTGTCGGCCTCGGCCTCGCCATCGTCGACGCGATCGCGCGGGCACACGGCGGCGGCTGCACGGTCACCTCATCGCCCGCGGGGTCGACCTTCTCGCTGCGCCTGTCGGGCTTCGGGCCCGCAGCGCCCGCGGCGCCGTCGCCCGGCGAGCCGCTGCGCCTTCCCCGTCACCGGCCTCCGCGCATGAGTGCCGTCGGTCCGGTGCAACTGCCTGACTGCGATGACGAGGAGGCGCTCTTCCTCTCAGCCCGGCCGAGCCGGCACCGTCGACGACGCGGCGGGGCTCTCGGCCGCGTGTACGGCGACGATCGGATGCGACGCGCCGGCGCCGAACCAGCGACGACCGAGCCAGAGGGCGACGTACACGAGGCCGACCAGCACGGGCACCTCGATCAGCGTCGGGCCGCCGCCGACAGGGCCGCATACGAGGCGGCCGCAGCCGCCGCGCGGAGAGGCGGTAGCGCAGACGGGCCAGACCGAGGTTTAGACGTCTAGCGGGGTGGCAGCCAGTGCCAAAACCCCGCCTATCCATCGAAATCGAAGCGCATCTGACCGTCCGGCGGATCCGCTGATTTCCCAGCATTCGCCACGTTT
>JAODBQ010000489.1 GCA_025464045.1 Ilumatobacteraceae bacterium | reverse complement strand
TGGCTGTTGCGCTTCACTTGCAATACGACTCCGCAGCAACCGGCCGGGAAAGGGGCGCGATGAGAGCAGCAGCACTCCTGGCGATGCTGGCGCTGGTCGCCGTGGCATGTCAGAGCGCCGCGCCGTCGAAGGCCGATCGCGGCGCGCCCGTGACCGCCACCGCCACCGCCACCGCCGCCGCCGCCACCGCGACCGGCGCAGGCAAGGTGGCCGCGTTCGCCTGCCCTGCCGGGGCATCCCAGACCGGGGCGGTGGCCACTAGACGCCGCGACGGCAGGCTCCAGGTCGTCACGACGGTGGCGCCGATCACGTCGATCGTCGCCAACGTCGCCGGCGAACGCGCCGACGTGCAGGGAGTCATCCCGGAGGGCGAGGACTCCCACACCTACGAGCCGAAGCCGAGCGTCGCGGCGCTGCTGTCCGCGGCCGACATCGTCTTCGTCAACGGGCTGAAGCTCGAGGATCCGACCAAGGACATCGCCGAGCAGAACCTGTCCAAGAGTGGCGAAGTCGTCGAGCTCGGCACGCAGACGATCGGGCCCGACGAGTACATCTACGACTTCTCGTTCCCGAAGGACGGCGGCAAGCCGAATCCGCACCTGTGGACCGATCCACCGATGGCCAAGTGCTATGCGCTGATCGCCGCATCGGCGATGTCGCGGGCCGATCCGGCCAACGCGAGCTACTACACGGCGAACGCGACCCGGTTCGAGGCGAAGATCGATCGGCTCGACCAGCTGATGAAGGACGCCACGGCGAGCATGCCGGCTCAGAACCGCGCGCTGCTCACGTACCACGACGCCTACGCGTACTTCGCTGTCCACTACGGCTGGCGCATCATCGGCGCGATCCAGGTGTCGAGCTTCGAGGATCCGACGCCGCGGGAGGTCGCCTCGCTCATCGAGCAGGTCGAGAAGGAGAAGGTCCCGGCGATCTTCGGGTCCGAGGTCTTCCCCAGCCCGGTGCTCGCCCAGATCGCCGAGGAGACCGGCGTGACGTACGTCGACAAGCTGCGCGACGACGATCTTCCCGGCGGCCCCGGGGACGGCGATCACTCATACCTCGGGCTGATGAAGTTCGACTTCGTGACGATGGTGTCCAACCTCGGTGGCGACGCGTCCGCGCTGCAGGCGTTCGACGCGACGGACGTGGTGCACGACGACGCCGGGTACCCGCAATGAGCAAGCCGGCCAGCACCCCAGGACGCGTCGAGTCGATCGCCACGCACGTCCGCCTCGACCACGTCACGTGCAGCTACGGCAAGGGCGCGCCGGCCCTCGACGACGTGTCGTTCGCGGTTCGCGCCGGCAGCTTCACCGGGATCGTCGGGCCGTCCGGATCCGGCAAGACGACGGCGCTGCGGTTGATGCTCGGTCAGATGGTCCCCGGAGCGGGATCCGTGACCCGCGCCTCGGGGCTGCGCGTCGGCTACGTGCCGCAGGTGGAGACGATCAACTGGAACTTCCCGGTCACCGTGGCCGAGGCGGTGCTGATGTCCAACGCCGGCAGGCGCTGGCCGTGGTCGACTCGTGCGGAGAAGGGGCGGCTCCAGGACGTCCTCGCCAGGTTGGGCATCGGCGATCTCGCCGGCCGCCACATCCGCCAGCTGTCGGGCGGCCAGCAGCAGCGGGTGTTCATCGCCCGCGCGCTGTTCGGATCGCCGGACCTGCTGTTGATGGACGAACCGACGTCGGGCGTCGACGTGCGCACCCGCCACGAGATGCTGCACCTGCTGTCCGACCTCAACGACGCGGGGCTGACGATCGTCGTCACGACCCACGACCTGAACGGTCTCGCCGCGCACCTCCCCCGGCTGATCTGCCTCAACGTGCGGGTGATGGGCATCGGCGCACCCAACGACGTGCTCACCCCCGAGATCCTCGAGCGGACCTACGGCGCGCCGATGGAGGTGCTCGAGCACGCCGGCATGCCGCTCGTCATCGAAGGTCGCGCGATGCACCGCACGATCGGCCGGTCGTCCTGATGTGGCACAGCCTGATCGAACCGTTCGAGTACGGCTTCCTGCGCCACGCGATCGTCGTGTGCACGATCGCCGGTGGGCTGTGCGGGCTGCTCGGCGTGTTCGTCACCCTGCGCGGGATGAGCTACATCGGCCACGGTCTGTCGCACGCGATCTTCGGTGGTGCCGCGATCTGCGCAGCGATCGGCGTCAACTTCTTCGTCGGCGCGGGCGTGTGGGGGCTCGCCTCCGGGCTTGCCGTCGGACGCGTCTCGCGCCGGCGGATCATCGCCGCCGACGCAGCGATCGGCGTGATCACGACGGCCAGCTTCGCCTTCGGCATCGCCCTGCTCGGCCTGTACACGCGCGTCAAGCAGAGCATCGAGGCCACGGTCTTCGGGAGCGTCCTCGGCGTCTCCACCTCCGACATGTGGATCATCATCGCGGTGGCCGTCGCCACCGCCGGGCTCATCGTGGCGTTCTACCGGCCGCTGCTGTTCACGACGTTCGACCCCGACGTCGCCAACGTGTCCGGAGTGAACATCGCCCGCATCGACGCGTTGCTGATGCTGCTGCTGACGTTCGCGATCCTGACGAGCATGAAGGTCCTCGGGGTCACGCTGATCGCGGCCGCGCTCGTGATCCCGCCGGTGATCGCCCGTCTGCTGACGAGCTCGTTCACGCGGATGCTCGTGCTGTCGACGTCGATCGGCGCGTGCTCGGGGCTGGTCGGGATGTACCTCAGCTACCACCTCGACATCTCCTCCGGCGCGGCGATCGTGCTCGTCAACTTCGCGCTGTTCACGGTCACGTACGCCGTCACGGGCGCGCGCCACGCCGCCCGGCCGACGGCCGCTGCTGCAGCCGTGACCGTGCCCGTGGCCGCGGGTGACGGACCGCTCGTCGCCGGCCCACGGATCCCTCGCCCGAGTCGTTAGTCCGCTCGCGCCGATCCCCGGCTCGAGCGAGATCGTCGTCGCGCGAGCCCCGCGCCGCCCGTTCGCAGAAATCCGCAGTTTCCTCACGGAACGCGCCATCCGCTTGTCGCTCGGCGACGGAGATCTGGTGAGGCGAACGGGGGCGGGAGCCTCCGGCTGACGCCCGACGCAGCACGAGCATTGGAGGCAAGATGTCGACTGACCGCAACGTTGTCAGCAAGAAGTCGTGGAAGCGAGGTGCTGCAGTCGGGACGGGAATCGCCCTGATCGCCGGCGCGTTCGCCGCCCAACCAGGATCCTCGACGGTCACCGCGTCGAGTCACCGCGAGGCACCGCTGATCGCGGGTGATCCCCGTGCCGACAACACCGACGTCTACGCGTTCACGAGCCCGGACGACGCCAGCTCGGTGACCCTGATCTCGGACTGGATCCCGTTCGAGGAGCCGAACGGCGGCCCCAACTTCTACACGTGGGCCGACGACACGAGGTACAACATCAAGGTCGACAACAACGGCGACGCGCTGGCGGACCTCACCTACACGTGGGTCTTCAGCACCGTCGTGCGTGACGGGTCGCGGGACTTCCTCAGCAACCTCGGTCCGGTGACGTCGCTCGACGATGCCGATCTGAACGTGTACCAGACCTACGACCTGACGGTCACCGACGGCGCGGGGGTCACGACCGTGCTCGCCGGCGACGGCGACGGCCTGCACTCCGCAGGCGATCCGATCGCCGCTCCGTCGATCGCCGGCTCGGCGTCGATGCCGGACTACACACCACTGCGCAACCAGGCGATCAAGCCCCTGAACGGCGGTGGCAAGACCTACGTCGGCCAGTCCGACGATCCGTTCTTCCTCGATCTGCGCGTGTTCGACCTGCTGTACGGCGGCGACGCGAGCAAGGTCGGCCAGGACACCCTTGCCGGCTACAACGTCAACCAGGTCGCACTGCAGCTCCCGAAGACGGCGCTGGCCCTGAACGGCAACGCCGGCACCAACCCGGTGATCGGCATCTGGAGCACCACGGACGAGCGCAAGACCGGCGCCGCCGGCGATCTCGATCCGGCGAACTTCGTCCAGGTGTCGCGACTCGGCAACCCGCTCGTCAACGAGGTCGTGATCCCGCTGGCGCTGAAGGATGCGTTCAACTCGATCCGGCCCGATCAGGACCACACCATCGCTGCTGCGGTCGACGCCGTGCAGAACCCGCGACTGCCCGAGCTCGTGCAGGCGATCTACAAGGTGCCCGCGCCGGCGACGCCGCGCAACGACCTGACGGAGATCTTCCTGCAGGGCATCAGCAAGGCCAACGCCGGGCTGAGCGGCGACCCCAGCGTCGTGTTGCCGGTGGACCTCAACTCCCTCGGGTTGAACGCCGACGTCGAACCGACGGCCGTCGTGCCGTCGGAGATGCTCCGCCTGAACATGTCGGTGCCGGTCAACCCGAACCCGAACCGCTACGGCGTGCTCGCCGGCGACGTCCAGGGCTTCCCCAACGGTCGCCGGCTCACCGATGACGTCGTCGACATCGCGGTGCAGGCGGTCGAGGGCGCAGCGCAGACCGGTCAGCTCGTGAAGGGCCTGCTCACCATCGACTCGGTCGATCGCAACGATCGGCCGTTCACCGCGACGTTCCCGTACACCGCGCTGCCACACGTCCAGAGCGTCAACACCGGCACCGAGCGCACCCCGCGTGCGCCCGAGGTCGTGTCGATCAACCCGACCCGCGTGCTCGAGACGCGCACGAGCGAGCCGAGCGGCCAGATCGGCTTCGCCGGCAGCCGGCCCGTCGCCGGCCAGGAGGTCCACGTCAAGGTCACCGGCCCCGGGCTCGCCCCCGACGACGCGTCAGCCGTCCTGCTCAACGTGACGGCGACGAACACCGCTGCCGACGGCTTCGTCACGGTGTACCCGTGCGGCACGCCACGACCAGCGACGTCGAACTTCAACCCACTGGTCGGCAAGATCACCCACAACCTGGTGATCTCCAAGGTCGGCACCAACGGCGAGGTGTGCATGTACACGTACGAAGCCACGGACCTGATCGCCGATCTCAGCGGCTTCCACCCGTCCGGTTCGGCGTATGCGCCGGCGACAGGGGAGCGACTGCTGGAGACCCGCACGGGCCAACCAGGTGGTCAGCGGGGATGGGCCGGCCCGACGAAGCCGGCTGCCGGCTCGACGATCGAGCTGCAGGTGACCGGAACGGCGGGGGCGAACCTGCCCGCTGACACGAAGGCGGTGTTCCTGAACGTGACCACGGTGAACAGCGACAGCGCGGGTTGGCTCGTCGCCTACCCGTGCGGCACCCCGCGGCCGACGAGCGCGTCGAACGTCAATCAGATCCCCGGCCTCGTCCGAGCGAACCTGGTTGCCGCCAAGGTCGGTGCCAACGGGAAGGTCTGCCTGTACACGTACTCGTCGACGGACATCGTCGTCGATCTGATGGGCTCGGCACCGATGGCGTCGACGTTCGTCGCGACCAACCCGGAGCGAGTGCTCGAGACCCGCGTCAGCGAAGGTCAGATCAACTACACGGCTGCCCGGCCGATCGCCGGTCAGACCATCGAGGTGAAGGTCGTCGGCTTCGGCACGACGAACATCCCGGCCGATGCCGGAACCGTGCTCCTCAACGTGACTGCGGCCGATCCGGCGAACGCCGGCGTCGTCACCGTGTTCCCGTGCGGATCGCCGGTACCGCTGGCGTCGAACATCAACCTCCAGGGGATCACGGTCCCGAACCTGGTGTCGGTGAAGGTCGGTGACGGTGGTCGGGTGTGCGTGCACACCACCGGTGCCACCGATCTGATCGCGGACATCCTCGGCTACTACCCAGGCACCGTCCTGGTCTGATGCCATGCGCGGCGGCGCCGGCAGGACGGTCGTTC
>JAODBQ010000461.1 GCA_025464045.1 Ilumatobacteraceae bacterium | reverse complement strand
CTCCCTGCGGCTCGTCGCTGGCGCTTCCCTCGCCGCCCACCGTGCTCAATGGGTCGGGGCTGGGCCACGCCGCGACCTTTGCTGCGCTTCGGCTGCTCCCTCCCTGCGGCTCGTCGCTGGCGCTTCCCTCGCCGCCACCGTGACCATTGGGTTGGGACTGGCCACGCCTCGGCCTCCGCTGCCCTTCGGCTGCTCCCCCACCGTGACCAATGGTCGGGACTGGGCTCCGCTGGGCTTCGGCGGCACCTGCCTGCGGCTGTCCGTGGCGTGACTCCTGGTTGGTGGCGACCGGGCGGGGGTTCTGGGGGCGGCCGGACCCAGACGTTGCGTCCGGCGGCGACCGGAGCAGCCGAATGAGGGATGACGGCGCGTGGGCTCTTGAGCGAACGGCACGTCAAGGGTTTGTGAACGGATGCACATGGTCCTGCCGGGAGGGCGTAATCTGTAGGTGATGCGAGTGCCGCGTACGTTCACGTTCGTGGACCTCTCCGGGTTCACGAACTACACGGCCGCCTTCGGCGACGATGCCGCGGGGCGGATCCTCAGCGCGTTCCGAACGCTGTGTCGCGAGATCGCCAGCGAGCAGGGCGTGCGGATCGCCAAGTGGCTCGGCGACGGGGCGATGCTCGTCTCCACGGAACAGCCCAACGCACTGGTCTTCGCCCTCGAGCTGGAGAACCGTGCGGCGGAGGTGTGCGCGCCGCTCGCGCTCCGGGTCGGCATCGCCAGTGGGCATGCGCTGCTGTTCGAGGGCGACGACTACATCGGCTCGGCGGTGAACATGGCCTCCCGGCTGTGCGACGCGGCTGGGCCGTTCGAGGTCCTGATGCCGACGATGCAGATCCAACGCCTGCCCGAAGGCGTCATCGCGACGCCCCACGGCGAGCTGGAGCTGCGCGGCTTCCCCGGTCCGATCGATGTCGTCGAGCTCAGCGGCCAACCCGCGGCGGCGATGCGCTACGACACCGGCGAGTTGTGGACCCGAACGCCGTTCGGTGTCTGACGCCCCGACGGTGCCGCCGCAGCTCGGCGTCGTGCTCGACGTCGAACCGGAGCGGATCAGCGACGATCTCGCGCTCTGCGCGTCGCTCGGCATCACCGCCGTTCGCCTCGACGTGCCCTGGGCACGTGCGCAGCCGAAGGCGGGGGCGATCGACGGCGACGTCGTCGAGCTCCTCAACGGCGTGGCGGCGATGGCCCGCAGCGCCGGTGTCGATCCGTGGCTGCGGCTGCTGCAGCCGGCGGTGCCGCGCTGGTTCGACAACGACGGTGGCTTCACGGATGCGCGCAACGCGGCCCACTGGTGGCCGCGATGGGTCGAGATCGCGGCCGATGCCTTCGGTGGTTCGGCCGCCGGCTGGGTGCCCTTCGAGACTCCCTTCGCGATGGCGAGGCGGCTGATCCCCGCCGATCCGCGCGCGCACGGCGAGCTCGTCGACACGCTCGTCACCGCGTGGCGCGACGCGTGGCGGATCCTGCGCGGCGGCCCGCCCGTCATGACGTCGATCGACGTCGCCATCGTCCGCCCGACGGACGATTCCCCGCAGGCTGCCGAGCTCGCGCAACGCGACGACCAGCTGCGCTGGGGCGTGTGGCTCGACGGCCTGCGCGACGGCGACGTGGACATCCCCGGCCGGGCGCTGCGCCACGTTGCCGATCTCGACGGGGCGTGCGACATCGTCGGGCTGGCCGTGCGTCAGGATGTCGAGACCGTCGTCTACCGCGCCGCGGAGATGGCGCCGGAGCGTCCGCTGGCGCTCACCTTCAAGCCGATCGGCGACAGCGACGGGGCACGCAGCACATCGGTCGAGACGATGTGGCGCGAGGTGCGGCGGGCCGCCGAGGAGATGCCGTTCCACTCGGTGACGATCACGCCGTTCGCGGATCGCCCGCCGGCGAACGACGGCATCGTCACGCGCGATCGCGATGTGAAGGACGCCGGCCAGGCGTTCATCCGCCCGCTCGGCTGACCTTGTCGACAGACGTGATCCGCCGTCGAGCGACGCGGAACGCACCACCGTCGTGCGGCGGCGCTCTGGTAGCAATCGTCGATGGCTGACGCGAAGGACTGGACGTGGGTGCTCGAACGGCGGTGCCCCGAGTGCGGCTTCGACGCGCGGAGCCTCGACCGCACCGACATCGCCGACGCGCTGCGCCGGGCCAACGACCGGCTGATCACGCTCCTCGGTGACGTCGGGCTGGTCGATCGCCGTCCGGATCCTGGCGTCTGGTCCGCGCTCGAGTACGGCTGCCACGTGCGCGACGTGCACCGCCTGTTCCTGTCCCGGCTGCAGCTGATGCTCGACCAGGACGCACCGCGGTTCGCGAACTGGGACCAGGACGCGACCGCCGCCGAATCGCACTACGACGAAGCCGATCGCTCCGAGCTCGTCGTGGCGCTGGCGACGGACGGCGAAGCCTTGGCCGCAGCGTTCGACGCGGTCGGTGACGACCACTGGGAACGCACCGGGTTGCGCTCCGATGGTGCGCTGTTCAACGTCGAGTCGTTCGGGCGCTACCTCGTCCACGACCCCACGCACCACGTGTGGGACGTGGAGGAGGGCTACCGCCGGTTGCGCTGAGACCGACGGGGGCGAGCACCCGAGAGGCGCCGAGCGGCGATCAGCCGCGGCTGCGGTAGGTGGCGCTCGTGCCGGAGGCGTCCTTGTTCAACCGCTTCGACAGGTGCAGGCCTTCGAGCACGAACTCGACCGCCGCGGCGACGGCCGCAGGCGACTCGTCGCCGGCGGAGAGCCGGCCCACGGCGACGCGCAACGCTGGGATCTGCTCGACGAAGCGGGCCTCGTCGGCCGAGGGCACGTCCTCACCGGTGTGGATGACGACGCCTTCGTCGAAGGCCGCGATCACGTCGCGGACCTCCTCGTGCGGCACGACCTCCTTGAACACGGTGAGCACGGCGGACTTGACCAGGTTCTCGAGGATCGCGCCCTCGCGCCCCTCCTCCAGCGACTCGATCTCGACCTTGCCGCTGGTCGACGCGGCGAGCGCGCCGAGGTCGCAGATCCTCGGCACGACCGCGTGCTCACCGGCGCGCAGGCCGCGGCGCAGCGCGTTGGCGCCGAGCACCTCGAGGTTGCTCACCGAGAGACGCACGCTGACGCCGCTGCGCTGGTTGACCTGGTTGCTGCCACGGGCCAGCTGGCTGAACGTCGCCACCACCTGCTCCATGTACGCCGGCACGTGCACGGTGACGTTGCCGACCGAGGGCTGACGAGCCTCCTGGCGCATGATCGCCGTCTCCGTCTCGACGTCGAGCGGGTAGTGCGTGCGGATCTGGCTGCCGAAGCGATCCTTCAACGGAGTGATGATGCGGCCGCGGTTGGTGTAGTCCTCCGGGTTCGCGCTCGCCACCAGCATCACGTCGAGCGGGAGGCGGACCTTGTAGCCGCGGATCTGCACGTCGCGCTCCTCGAGCACGTTGAGCAGGCCGACCTGGATCCGCTCGGCGAGGTCGGGGATCTCGTTGATCGCGAAGATCCCCCGGTTGGTGCGTGGCACCAGGCCGTAGTGCAGGGTGAGCTCGTCGCTGAGGTAACGACCCTCGGCGACCTTGATCGGATCCACCTCGCCGATCAGGTCGGCGATCGATGTGTCCGGGGTGGCCAGCTTCTCGCCGAAGCGGTCGCTGCGGTGCACCCACCCGATCCTCGTGTCGTCACCGTGCTCGGCGACCAGGTCGCGCGCGTAGCGGCTGACCGGCTCGTACGGATCGTCGTTGATCTCGCTGCCCTCGATGATCGGCATCCACTCGTCGAGCAGGCCGGTGAGCGACCGGATGATGCGGGTCTTGGCCTGCCCGCGCTCGCCGAGGAAGATCACGTCGTGGCCGGCCAGCAGGGCGTTCTCCAGCTGGGGCATGACGGTCTGCTCGTAGCCGAGCACGCCCTGGAAGAGCGGCTCGCCAGCGGAGATCTTGGCCACGGCGTTGCGCCGGATCTCCTCCTTCACGGGCACCGACTGCCAGCCGGATGCCTTCAACTCGCCAAGGGTCGCTGCACGGT
The DNA here is from genome assembly GCA_025464045.1 of Ilumatobacteraceae bacterium. Classification (GTDB taxonomy): domain Bacteria; phylum Actinomycetota; class Acidimicrobiia; order Acidimicrobiales; family Ilumatobacteraceae; genus JAODBQ01. The sequence goes on along the minus strand of JAODBQ010000461.1, from coordinate 7,915 downwards.
TCGACATGCTCCGACAGTAGCGCCAGGGTTGGTCGAAGCGGTCCGGCGAGCCCTGCAATACGCTCCGGCACGTGGAGCTGTCAGGAGAGTGGCGCGCGGTGCAGGCCGACGACGAGTTCCGTCGCAGCGCCGTGGGGCTCGACTTCGACGACTCGAGCTGGGCGAAGGCCACCGTGCCCGGCCACTGGCGCAGCGATCCGGCGTTCGCGGACAGCGACGGACCGCTGCTGTACCGGCACCACTTCCACCTCGATCCACCCACGGAAGGGCAGCGCCAGTTCGTCACATTGGACGGCGTCTTCTACCAGGCGGACGTGTGGCTGGACGGCGCCTACCTCGGTGATCCGGAGGGCTACTTCTTCCCGCACAGCTTCGAGATCACCGGCCTCTCCCGCCTGGCGACGGACCACCTGCTCGCAGTCGAGGTGGCGTGCGCGCCGCAACGCCACCACACGGCGAAGCGCAACATCACCGGGATCTTCCAGCACTGGGACTGTGCCGACACGGCGTGGAACCCGGGCGGCCTGTGGCGGCCGGTGCACGTCGACACGACCGGTCCGGTGCGCATCGATCGACTGCGCGTGCTGTGCCGCGACGTCGACGACGCGAGCGCGCACGTGCGCGTGCACGCCCGACTGGACTGCGATCGCCCACGGACCGCGCTCGTGCGCACGCTCGTCGACGGTGTGCTGATGGCGGCCAACGAGCAGTCGCTGGCGCGAGGCCTCAACGAGGTCGACTGGAACTTCGACATCGACGAGCCACAGCTGTGGTGGCCGTGGACGATGGGCGATCAGCACCTCACCAACGTCACCGTCGAGGTCGAGGTCGACGGAGTCCCGAGCGACCAGCGCGAGGTCCGCACCGGCCTGCGCGAGGTGGCGCTGCAGAACTGGATGTTCTCGATCAACGGCGAGCGGCTGTTCCTCAAGGGCGCCAACCTCGCCCCCACGCTCCAGGCGCTGGGCGAGGCCTCGGGCACGGCGATCCGCCGCGATGTCGAGCTCGCCCGCGAGACCGGACTCGACCTGCTGCGCATCATCGGCCACATCGCCCGACCGGAGCTCTACGACGCCGCCGACGAGCTCGGGATGCTGATCTGGCAGGACTTCCCACTGCAGTGGAACTACGCCCGCAGCATCCGCAAGGAGGCCGTGCGCCAGGCGCGCGAAGCCGTCGACCTGCTCGGGCACCACCCCTCGATCGTGGTGTGGTGCGCGCACAACGAACCACTGCCGGTCGATCGCGATCGGGCTGCCGTCATGGGCGAGTCCGCGGCGAAGCACGTCCTCAACCAGCAGCTGCCGACGTGGAACAAGACCGTGCTCGACCGGTGGGTGAAGCGGGCGCTGGAGACGAGCGACGAGACCCGACCGGTCATCGCCCACAGCGGCGTCCCACCCCACCTCCCCCTGCTCGACGGGACCGACAGCCACCTCTCCTTCGGCTGGTACCACGGCGACGAGGCGGACCTCGGTGGCTTCGCGGCGACGATGCCGCGGATGGTCCGGTTCGTCAGCGAGTTCGGCACCCGCTCGATCCCGGCGAACGCCGAGTTCATGCACCCCGAGCGCTGGCCTCAGCTGGACTGGGTCGAGCTCGCCGAGCGCTTCGGGTTCGAGCCGGGCCCGTTCGAGGCGCACGTCTCGCCGAGCCCGCACGCGACGTTCGACGAGTGGCGCACGGCAACCCAGCGCTACCAGGCAACGGTGCTGCGCCACCAGATCGAGACGCTCCGGCGGTTGAAGTACCGACCAACCGGCGGGTTCGCGCTGATGATGCTCAACGACGCCGGCCCGGCGGTGTCGTGGAGCCTGCTCGACCACGAGCGGCAACCGAAGCTCGCCCATCAGGCGGTCGTCGACGCGTGCCGGCCGGTGATCGTCATCGCCGACCAGATGCCCGAGACCGTGCATCCCGGCGAAGCGTTCGGGTTGGACGTGCACGTCGTCAGCGACATCCGCCGCCCGCTCGAGCGGGCCGACTGCACGGCGTCGCTGCGCTGGCCCGGCGGCAGCCACAGCTGGCTGTGGCAGGGCGACGTCCCCGCCGATTCGTGCGTGCGCATCGGCATCGTGCGCTTCGTCGTCCCCGACGTGACGGGCGAGCTGTGGCTCGACCTCACCATCGAGCACGGCGACGAGGTCGCCACCAACCGCTACACCACCACCATCGCCCCCAAGCCCACCTGACGGGCTCCCGCCGTGACGGGCCGGCGGAGCGGTCGTCGCGGTGCGGGGCGAACGGAGCCGGGCTCCGCACCCCTGCGGATGTCTACGTGCGGCTGAGGGACTTGCGGTTCTTGATCTTCGACTTGAGGTAGTCGGCGTTCATCAGGGCGATGACGTCGATCGAGATCGACTTCGGGCATGCGGCCTCGCACTCGCCGTGGTTGGTGCACGAACCGAAGTACTCCTCCATCTTCTCGACCATCGCCTCGGCACGGCTGAACCGCTCCGCCTGGCCCTGGGGGAGCAGGTTGAGGTGGGTGATCTTCGCCCCGGTGAAGAGGTTCGCCGCACCGTTCGGGCACGCCGCCACGCAGGCACCGCAGCCGATGCACTCCGCCGCGTCCATCGCCGCGTCCGCAACGGGTTTGGCGACGGGGATGAGGTTGGCGTCCGGCGCACCGCCGGTCGGTGCGGTGATGTAACCGCCGGCCTCGACGATGCGGTCCAACGCCGCCCGATCGGTCATCAGGTCCTTGATGATCGGGAAGCCCGTGGCCCGCCACGGCTCGACGACGATCTCGACGTTCGACGTGAACTTGCGCATGTGCAGCTGGCACGTCGCCGTGCCGCGCTGGGGTCCGTGGGCGACACCGTCGATCATCAGCGAGCACGTGCCGCAGATGCCCTCGCGGCAGTCGTGGTCGAACACGACGGCCTCCTGGCCCTCGTTGATCAGCCGCTCGTTGAGCACGTCGAGCATCTCCAGGAAGGAGGCCTCGTCGCTGATCTCGTCGACCTTGTAGCTCTCGAAGTGTCCGCCGTCGTCGGGGCCGCTCTGGCGCCAGATCTTCAACGTCAGGTTGGTCAAGTGGGTCACTTGTAGCTCCTCGTGGCGAGGTGCACGGCTTCGAAGTCGAGCTCCTCCACGTTGCGGATGGCGTTCATCGGGTCCCCCGTCCACTCCCATGCGGCAACGTGCGCGAAGTGCTCGTCGTCACGCTTGGCCTCGCCTTCCTCGTCCTGGTACTCGACGCGGAAGTGGCCGCCGCAGCTCTCTCGGCGCTCCAGTGCGTCGCGGCACATCAGCATCCCCAGCTGGAAGAAGTCGTCGACCCGTCCGGCCTTCTCCAGCGTCTGGTTGGTCGAGGCACCGCTGCCGGTGACGCGCAGGTCCTTCTTGAACTCGTCGTACAGCGCGGGGAGCTCCGACAGCGCCTTCTCCAGGCCCTGCTCGGTGCGCTCCATGCCGCAGTAGTCCCAGATGATCTTGCCCAGCTCGCGGTGGAAGTGGTCCGGCGAACGCGTGCCCTTGATGTCCAGGTACCCCTGGAAGCGGGCCCGTGCCGCCGCCTCGGCGGCCTTGAACTCGGGATGGTCGAGGCCGGGGGTCGGCTTGTTGAGCATCGGCGCGAGGTAGTTGCCGATCGTCGCCGGGAGCACGAAGTACCCGTCGGCGAGGCCCTGCATCAGAGCCGACGCGCCGAGGCGGTTGGCGCCGTGGTCACTGAAGTTCGCCTCGCCCGCGCAGTACAGGCCGGGGATCGTGGTCATCAGCTCGTAGTCCACCCACAGGCCGCCCATCGTGTAGTGGCTCGCGGGGTAGATGCGCATCGGCGTCTGGTACGGATTCTCGCCGGTGATCCGCTCGTACATCTCGAACAGGTTGCCGTAGCGCTCCTCGACGACGTCCCGGCCGAGGCGGCCGATCGAGTCGGCGAAGTCGAGGTTGACGCCGTTCTTCAACGGTCCCACGCCACGGCCCGAGTCGACGGCGCGCTTGGCGGCGCGCGACGCGATGTCGCGCGGCGCGAGGTTGCCGTAGCTCGGGTACATCCGCTCGAGGTAGTAGTCCCGCTCGGGCTCGGGGATCTGCGCCGCCGGGCGTTCGTCGCCGGGCGTCTTGGGCACCCACACCCGGCCGTCGTTGCGCAGCGACTCGCTCATCAGCGTGAGCTTCGACTGCGTGTCGTCGCTCTGGGGGATGCACGTCGGGTGGATCTGCGTGTAGCACGGGTTGGCGAAGTACGCGCCGCGCTGGTGCGCCCGCCACGCCGCGGTGACGTTGCAGTTCATCGCGTTGGTGGACAGGAAGAACGCGTTGCCGTAGCCGCCGGTGCACAGCACCGTGGCATGGCCGGCGTGCGACTGGATCTCGCCGTTGATCAGGTCGCGGGTGACGATGCCGGCGCACTTGCCGTCGATCACGACGGTGTCGATCAGCTCGACGCGGTTGAACAGGCGCACGTTGCCGAGGCCGATCTGGCGGGCGAGCTGCTGGTAGGCGCCGAGCAGCAGCTGCTGCCCCGTCTGCCCGCGGGCGTAGAACGTGCGGCTCACCTGCGCGCCGCCGAAGGAGCGGTTGTCCAACATCCCGCCGTACTCGCGGGCGAAGGGCACGCCTTGCGCGACCATCTGGTCGATGATGTTGACGCTGACCTCGGCCAGGCGATGCACGTTCGATTCGCGGGACCGGAAGTCGCCGCCCTTCACCGTGTCGTAGAACAGCCGGTGCACCGAGTCGCCGTCGTAGTGGTAGTTCTTGGCCGCGTTGATCCCGCCCTGGGCGGCGATCGAGTGCGCCCGCCGCGGTGAATCGTGGAACGTGAACGCGTCCACCTGGTAGCCGAGCTCGGCGAGCGTCGCCGCTGCCGACGCGCCGGCCAGCCCAGTGCCGATGACGAGCACCTTGAACTTGCGCTTGTTGTTCGGGTTGACGAGCTTGGCGTCCTCCTTGTAGGACTCCCACTTGTCGGCGATCGGTCCCTCAGGGGTCTTCGATACCAAGTCCACGCTCATCGGGCGGCCTCCTTCGTCGGCGTGCGGATGAGCGATTGGTCGCTTCGCTCCGAAACGACGTGCGTGATGATCCTTGCGCTGCACTCGCTCATGTCGTCCTCCTCACGTGCTCACGATGCCGGCGAGCACGGCGATCGGGAACGAGACGTTGATCACGACGATGAGCGTGGCGAACCCGGTTGCGAAGCCCCGGCGCCACTTGTTGAACCGCGGGTTGTTCCACCCCATCGACTGGAACAGGCTCCACGCCCCGTGGAAGAGGTGGATCCCGAGCACGATGTTGGCGACGATGTAGAGGATCGCGACCGGCACGCGGTTGAAGCTGCGCACGACGTTCCCGTAGGCGTCGCCGCGGTGGAACGTGCCGTCGGTCCCGACGGCGTTGGCGAACCCCCACGTGAGGTCGGCCAGGTGCCACAGCACGAACAGCAGGATGATGATCCCGCTCCAGCGCATCGTCCGACTCGCGAAGTTGGCGACCTGGTAGTCACGCGGGCTCTGGTACTTGACCGAACGCGCCTTGCGGTTGATCAGCGTCAACCCGTAGGCCGCGTGGATGTGCAGGATGGCCATGAGCAACAGGCCGATCCGCAGGATCCACAGCACGACGGTGCGCGGTGCGAGCGGCACCAGCAGCTCGCGCAGGAACTCCGCGTAGTGGTTGATGTCCTCGGGGCCGAGGTACATCTTCAGGTTCCCGATCGCGTGCGCGATCACGTACCCCATGAGCGCGATCCCACTGATCGCCATCGCGTACTTCTTGCCGACCGCGGTGCTGTAGAGGTCGATGAGGAAGAACTTGCGGCGCTTCTTGGGCCCTGCTGCGCTGCCCGTGACGGGCCCTCTGGTCTGGATCGCCTGTGCCATCGCTGCGAACGGTAGCCCCGGGGTGCCGCGTACAAGAACTTCACGAGAAGTCGGCCACCTCCCTACACTCCTTGCGTTTGCCCACCCAGCGCGTGCCGGATGCGGCGCGCCCGAGAGACCCGGAGACAACCGGTGCCAGCAATTTTCGCCGAAGGCGGCTACCAGGAGTTCACACTCAGAGGCGGAGAGTGGGGAGTCATCGCCCTGTCCATCGCTGCAGCGCTGATCGCCCTGTGCGTCGGGCTGTACCTCGCCAAGAGCGTGATGGCCGCTGATCCCGGATCTCCGAAGATGCAGGAGATCGCCCGCGCCATCCAAGAGGGAGCGTTGGCCTACCTCAAACGGCAGTTCAAGACGATCGCGATCATCCTCGTCCCGCTGGCGATCATCGTCTTCGTCACCTCCCAGTCGATCACCAAGCCGGGCAGCAACACGTCGGCGATGTCGTTCGGTGAGGTCGGCCTGTGGCGCACCGTCGCGTTCATCGCCGGTTGCGCGGCGTCCGGCTTCACGGGCTACATCGGGATGACGCTGGCCACGCGCGGCAACGTCCGCACTGCGGCGGCGGCACTCACCAACAGCATGCCGAAGGCGCTGGACGTGGCCTTCCGCACCGGTGGTGTCGCCGGCATGTTCACGGTCGGGCTCGGTCTGCTCGGTGCGACCACGATCATCGCCATCTTCCAGAACACGAGCTCGGTGATCCTCATCGGCTTCGGCTTCGGCGGCTCGCTGCTGGCCCTGTTCCTGCGCGTCGGCGGCGGCATCTTCACCAAGGCCGCCGACGTCGGCGCCGACCTCGTCGGCAAGGTCGAGGCAGGCATCCCCGAGGACGATCCGCGCAACCCGGCAACGATCGCCGACAACGTCGGCGACAACGTCGGCGACTGCGCCGGCATGGCCGCCGACCTGTTCGAGAGCTACGAGGTCACCCTCGTCGCGTCGATCATCCTCGGCGTCTCCGCCTTCGCCGCGATCTTCCCCGACGACAAGTCGAAGTGGGTGCTCGGGCTGATGTTCCCGCTCGCCGCTCGCGCCATCGGCGTGCTCGCCTCGATCGTCGGCATCTTCTTCGTGAAGGCCAAGGAGGGCGAAACCAACGCCCTCAAGCCGATCAACAAGGGCTTCCTCGTGGCCGGCTCGCTGACCCTCGTCGGCACGCTGATCGTCGCGCTCGGCTACGTCGGCAACGACGCCGACAACGTCGGCTGGAAGTGCTTCGGCGCGGTCGCCATCGGCCTCGTGCTCGCCCAGCTGATCAGTCGACTCACCGAGTACTACACGGCCACCCACCACAGCCCCGTGCAGGAGATCGCCGCCGCCGCCGAGACCGGTCCTGCGACGACGATCCTCGCCGGCACGGCCAGCGGCATGGAGAGCTCGGTCTACGCCGTCATCGCCATCGCCATCGCCATCGGCGTGGCCCTCGCGCTCGGCGGCGGCGACCTCAAGGTCAGCTTCTACCTCGTCGCCCTCACCGGCATGGGCATGCTCTCGACGACCGGCATCATCGTCTCCGAGGACACGTTCGGCCCCGTCAGCGACAACGCCGCCGGCATCGCCGAGATGTCCGGCGAGTTCCACGGCGAGCCCGAGCGGATCATGGTCAGCCTCGACGCCGTCGGCAACACGACGAAGGCCGTCACCAAGGGCTTCGCCATCGGTTCCGCCGTGATCGCCGCCGTGGCCTTGTTCGCCAGCTTCATCGAGACGATCGCCGACGAGCTGCCGAACGAGCTCGCCACGAAGATCGCCTCCGGCGCGAAGGACTCGTTCGAGGCCTTCCCGATCAACGTCGCCGACCCGAAGGTGTTCATCGGCGTGCTCATCGGCGGCGCGGTGCCGTTCCTGTTCAGCGCTCTCGCGATCCGCGCCGTCGGTCGTACCGCCGGCGTCGTCGTGCAGGAGGTCCGCAAGCAGTTCGCGGACGGCAAGATCATGAAGGGCGAGAAGCTGCCCGAGTACGGCCCGGTCATCGACATCTGCACCGAGGCGTCATTGCGGGAGCTGGCAACGCCCGCGCTGCTCGCGGTGCTCACCCCGGTCGTCATCGGCTTCGGCATCAACTTCTACGCACTCGG
>JAODBQ010000453.1 GCA_025464045.1 Ilumatobacteraceae bacterium | reverse complement strand
CATCCCCAACCACGCGTTCTACCTCGCGGCCATCGGCTTCGGCGGCTATGCATGGGACAAGGCCGGCAAGATCTGGTACGCGACGCTCGCCGACCCGAAGCTGAAGCCCACGGCCACGTTCGCCGCGTTCGCCGACCGCACGCTCGCGAACGCGCAGGACCTGTTCGGCGCCGCGGCGAAGGCGATCGTCAAGTCGGCGTGGACCGGCGTCGGGGTGAAGACCACCGGCTAGCGCGGCGCTGCTGCGGCGGTGCGGACCCACCGAAGTCATCGCCGCGCTGCACTGGTCGGCTCCGCAGTTCGTGGAGGCCGCGCAGCGCCTGGCCCGGGCCCTCGCCGCGTGCACCCTGACCCCGGTGCCCTGACCGTGCGGTGATGGGTCAGCTGGGCGTCAGGTGGGCGTCAGGTGGGCGGGACGGCGGCGTGGCGCATCAGGCCTTCGTGGCGCTGCTGGACGGCGGCGAGCAGGTCCGGGTGGGTGATGATCCAGAACTCGCCGGAGCGCACTGCGGCCGAGACCTTGTCGGCGACCTCGCCGGCGTCGATCCCGGTCTGCACGGCGAGACCGTCGTTGAACTGGCGTGCCTCGGTGTTGCGCGCCGGGTTGCGCAGGTGCTGGGGCCGGTTGCGCTGGCTCTGGAAGATGTTCGTGTTGACCACGCCGGGGCAGAGCACGCTGACGCCGACCTTCGTGCCCTGGAGCTCGATCGCGAGGGTCTCGCTGATCCCGACGACGGCGTACTTCGTCGCGTTGTAGACGCCGATCCCGGGCCACGGCGCGAGGCCGGCCATCGACGCGGTGTTGACGATGTGGCCGCCGTCCTCGTTGGCCAGCAGCAGCGGTAGGAACGTGTGCAGCCCGTGGATGACGCCCCACAGGTTGACCTCGATCACCCACTGCCAGTCCTTCAACGTCTGGTTGGCGATCCGTCCGCCGCCGCCGACGCCGGCGTTGTTGCACACGAGGTGGACGGCACCGTGGCGTTCGATCACCGTGTCCGCGAGCGCGGCCACGCTGTCCGCATCGCTGACGTCGGTGCGCACGCCTTCGACGCCGAGGTCGCTGGCGGTCGCGTCGAGGGCGGCCTGCTCGACGTCGGCGATCACGACGGTCATCCCGTCGCTGCGGAACCGCCGCGCCATCGCCCGACCGATCCCGGACGCGCCACCCGTGATCACCGCGACCTTGCCGTCGAGCTGCTCCATGCTGATTCCCCTTCGAACGTGCTCCACCACCGTGCGTTGGCGGTCGCGTCATCGTCGCGCGGCCGTCGTTGCCCTCGGCCAGCGTGCGTCGGCGGCCGGTCGCGGCTCGGGAATGGCAGGGCGGCCCGGATGGTTGGACGCCGAGATGCAACCGACAGAGCAGAGCCGAACCGACACGCAGCCCGACCGCGAACTCGCCGAGTCACCGTCGGTCACGTTCTACTGGAGGCCGGGCTGCCCGTTCTGCAGGTCGCTGCGGTCCGGGCTCGACCGCGCCGGCGTGCTGTTCGACGATGTCAACATCTGGGACGATCCGGCCGCGGCGGCGTTCGTGCGCTCCGTCGCCGGCGGCAACGAGACCGTCCCGACGGTGACCGTCGGGAAGGTCGCGCGCGTCAACCCCTCGGTCGGCGACGTCGTCGAGCTCCTGGACGCCGCGACCGGCGGTCGCTGACACTCGCGACCCCGCCGGGTCCGGCCGGTCCGCCTGTCGGGCCGGCCGCTCCGCCGCGCCGGGAGACCGGCGAGGAGGTCAGGTGGCGCTGGGGAGGCGGAGCATTCCGTAGGCGCGGGTGGGGGTGAGGCGCACGATGGTGCGCTGCTCGGTGACCATCGCGGCGCGGTAGGCGTCCCAGTCCCGGTGCTCGCCGGCGATGTGGCGGTACAGCGCGATCAGTTCCTCCACCGTCGGATCGTCGAGCGCCTTCGCCACGGGGGCGAGCTCCGCGTCGGCCTCGACCACGACGTAGGCCCAGAAGTCATCCTGGGTCACGTGCAGCGCGGCCCACGGCTGGCGGAGGAGGTTCGGGTACTTGGCCCGTTCGGCGGTGATCGAGATCCTGATCAGGCCTGCCTCGTCGACGGCGTAGATGATGTTCGAGAGCTGCGGGCGGCCATCTCGGCGCAGCGTGGTGAGCACGCCCTGGCGGCGGGCGCGGACGAAGTCGATCGCAGTGTTCAGGTCCATGGGCGTGGAACCTCCATCTCGTTCAGGATCATTCCCGAACGGCGGGCATGCCCGCGGCGTGACGGGCGAGGCGGGTTCGATCGGCCGCGGCGAGGAGGTCGATCACGTCCGTGAACGTGCTCGGACCGGCCGCCGCGAGCGCCTTCGCTCCGTGCGACTTCGGGCGCGGCATCGCCGTGGTCAGCAGCACCAGCCGTGCCGCCGTGCCGAGCTTGCTGCGCACGGCGGTGGCCCGACCGAGCGCACGCCAGACCGCGTCCGTGCGGGTCAGGCCGCCTCGCCCGGCGAGGAACGGCCCGGCGACGTCGAACCACCACGGCTCGCCGGTGGTGGCCGCGGCGGCGATCGCGATGGTCACACCCGTGCCGCGGACGCGCACGTCGCGCCGGATGTCGACGAAGCCGGCCTCGACGAGTGCCGCGGCGGCGAGCGCCGTGGCCGACTTGCCGTCGAGCGCATCGGTGCCGGCGGCCGGCACCGCTCCCTCGGCGACGACTCGGCGACGGGCGATCTCCACGTACGCCGGGTCGAGGTCGTAGCCGACGTAGCGGCGTCCGAGCCGAGATGCGGCGACGAGCGTCGAACCGCTGCCCATGAACGGGTCGAGCACGAGATCGTCCTCGAACGTGTACAGCCGGATGAGCTGCTCGGGGAGCTCCACGGGGAACGGCGCCGGTTGGCCGACGCGGCGAGCGCTCTCGGGCTGCAGCTGCCAGACGTCGAGGGTGAGCGCCATGAAGTCGTCGGTCGACAGCGTGCTGCGGTGGGGCAGGCCCTCCGCATTGCGCTGCTTGACGGAGCGGGCGCGGTCGAAGCGGCCCTTGCTGGCGACGATGACCCGCTCGCTGATGTCGCGCAGCACCGGGTTGGCCGCACCGCGGAACGACCCCCACGCGCACGAGCCGCTCGCACCCTCGCCCTTCTGCCAGATCAGTTCGCCACGCAGCAGCAGGCCGAGGTCGTGCTCGAGGATCCGGATCACGTCTGCGGAGAGGCTGCGGTAGGGCTTGCGGCCGAGGTTGGCGACGTTGACCGCCATTCGCCCACCGGGTTCGAGCGTTCGCGCGCACTCGGCGAACACCTCGGTGAGCATCTGCAGGTACTCGAGGTACGAGGACGGCACGCCGTCGCGCTCCAGCTCCTCCTCGTACTGCTTGCCGGCGAAGTACGGCGGCGAGGTGACCACCAGCGCGACCGAACCGTCGGCCACGGTGGACATCGCCCGTGCGTCGCCGCGCACGAACGGCTCGGCGACGGCGCGGGGCGGATGCACCGTGTCGTCGAGGGACACCTGTGGCGGACGGAACCGTCCGTAGAAGCCGGATGCGTCGTGGCTCTCCCGTGCGCCGACACCGAAGTTCGAGGTGGCGGTGGACCGGCGCGGGCCGCCGGTGGTCCTGGGCATTCGCGCAGACTAGTGGTGGGTGGCGACGCGATCGAACATACGCGCGCCGAAGGCAGCGCCGACGCGGATCACGGCGGCGGCGGGCCGCGATGTCCGATCGCGCCGATCGCGCCGATCACGACGGCAGCGACGGCGGCGAGCACGGTGACGACGATGCCGATCGTGACGAGCACGTTGGGCGTGCCGTTGGTGCTGCTCAGGTTGACGATGCCCACGCCGAGGCGGGTCGGGTCGACGGGGGTGCGCAGCGTGCCGACCCACTCCACGACCACGGCCGCGATGGCACCGACGGCGGCCGCTGCGCCCCACCGCCGGCGGGTGGCGAACCCGGCGACGCCGATGACCGCGACCAGGGCGAGCGAGCCGAGGCGCAGCCCCACGAAGGCCGCTGGGAACAGCGACGTGTCGATGTTGTCGGTCCAGTGCAGACCGCGTCCCGGAACGGTCGGTCCGATCGCGATCGCGATCGTGCCGAGTGCGCCGACGATGCAGAACGCCGGGTGCAGGCGCGGCCGGCCGTCGTCGGCCCCGGCTGCGAAGGACAGGAACATCGCGACGACGCCGATCGCACCCGCGGCGAGCAGCACGAAGAACCCGGCCTCCCACGTGACGGTGACGGAGCCGCCGTCGGTGACGGCCTGCTGGGCTCGGTGCAGCCGATCGACCACCCGCGCCGCGTCGACCGCGACGAGACCGACGAGCGCTGCAGCCGCGCCGCCGGCGATTCCGGCACCGAGGCGCTGACCGAGGAGGCCCAGCACCGCGCCGACGACGAACACGACACCGACGACGATCATCGCCCACATCGAGTTGGACGCGACGTCGTGCACGGTGAAGCGGGTGGTCGTGCCGTTCGAGAGCGTGAACGAGCCGACCGTGACGGTGCTGGCGATGACCCCGAGGACGAGTGCCAGGGCGCCGAGCACGGTGAGCGGGATCCGGTTCGGTACCCCGTCGGTGAGCCACGCCCCGGCGGCAGGTGTCGGCCACGGCTCGGCCGCGGCCGGACGCCACGTCATCGTCACCGGCGGCGTCGTCGGTTGGCTCGTCGTCGGTTGGCTCGTCGTCGGCTGGCTGGCCGTCGGTTGGCTGGCCGCTGGTGCGTGCACGGCGTACGTGGTCGACGGCGTCTGCTCGATGATGTTGATCGAGCTCCAGTCGGTGGCGGGTGCCCGCACCGCGGCGGGTGCCGTCGCCCACGAGGACGCGGTCACGGCGGTGACCTGGGGCGAGTTCGGCTGTGGGGAGCTGACCCGTCCGGGCGGGCTCGGCGAAGGCGGGTGGGCACCGTTCGTGATCGGCACAGGGCTGGTGGGCGGGCTGGTGGGCGGGCTG
>JAODBQ010000445.1 GCA_025464045.1 Ilumatobacteraceae bacterium | reverse complement strand
GAGCCGTGATCGTCGATGGTCGTGCCGGTGGTGCCCGCGGTGCCGGTCGTGCCGGTCGTGCCGGTCGTGCCGGTCGTGCAGGTCGTGCCGGTCGTGCCGGTCGCGTCGTCGGCGCCGTGACCGCCGGAGCCGTGGTCGTCGATGCTCGTGCCGGTGTCGTCGGTGCTCGTGCCGGTCGTGCCGGTCGTCGCGGTGCTGCCCGTCGTGGTGGAGCTGCCCGTCGTCGCGGTGGTGGCGGTCGTGGCCGGTTCGGCGATCGACGTCGACACCGTCGTGCTGTCGGGGAGGCTCGTCGTCGCATCCGGTCCGCGGCCGGGCACGAATGCGGGAGGTGGGGTGGTGCCCACGGAGTTGGCAGCTGCCAGGGCCACGCCGCCGAACGTCGCGATCGCGGCGACCCCGATGCCGATGCTCACAAATCGTCGTGCCATGTCGTCGTCTCCTCGTTTGTCGGCGGACGCCCGCCTGGCACCATCATCAGCCCGCTCCGCGTCCGCCACCACGGGATCTAGGTACTAGTACCCCGTCCGCGAGCACCGCAGCGACGACGAAGGTGCGATTGCGGATGCGCCGGCCCTCGCGCGCACCGGTGCCGGTGTGTGTGAGCCACGAGCACCACGGACGTCAGCCGGTCGCGGTCACCGCCGTGGCGATGGCGCGGACCGACCGGGTGACGTCCGCGGTGGTCGTCAGCGGGTTCGAAACGGAGATCCGCATCAGTCGTTGACCATGCCAGTTCGTCCCGCCCATCCACGCCTCGCCGCTGCGTTGCACGTGCTCGATCACGGCTTCGGTGCGGTCGTCGTCGCCGAATCCGACCAGCACCTGGTTGAGCACGACCGCGTTGAGGACGGTCGCACCGGCGGTCCGGTCCAGCTCCTCGGCGAACTGCTCGGCGCGTGCGCAGCACGTGTCGACGATCGCGGCGATGCCGTTGCGGCCGAGCTCGCGCAGCGCGGCCCACGTGGCGAAGCCGCGGGCGCGCCGGGAGGATTCGAGCACGTAGTCGCCCGGCGATCGCTGCGGCTGCGCGCCGGGCCCGACGAGGTACGCGGCGGTGTACGCCGTCGCCGCGTGGTGTGCTGTCGGATGGGCGCAGAAGACGTAGCCGCTGTCGTACGGCACGTTGAGCCACTTGTGCCCGTCGGTGGCCCACGAGTCGGCGAGCGCGGCGCCGGCCAGCAGGTGACGCCGCGTCGGGCTGGCCGCGGCCCAGAGTCCGAACGCCCCGTCCACGTGGACCCATGCGCCGTGCGCTCTGGCGACGGGGACCGCCGCCGCGAGATCGTCGAACGCACCCGTGTTGACGTTGCCCGCCTGGAGCACCACCATCGTCGGTCCGGTCGCGCCATCGAGCACGCGAGCGAGGTCGTCGACGTCGATGGCACCCTGCGCGTCCGTGGTCACGGGCTCCATCGCGTCCGTCCCGAGCCCGAGCAGCCGCAGCGTGCGATCGATGGTGGCGTGGCGTTCGGAGGTGGCGACGACACGCACCCGCGGCGCACCGTGCAGCCCGTGCTTCTCGACGTCCCAACCGGCGGCGGCCAGCAGGTGGTGGCGACCGGCGACCAGGCCAACGGTGTTCGCGCCCTGCCCACCGGTGACGAAGCCGAACGACGCATCGGCGGGGATGCCGAGGATCTCCTTCAACCAAGCACCGGCGACCTCCTCGACGAGCGCGGAAGCAGGGGACGTGCCGGCGCTGAACCCGTTCTGGTCCCATCCGACGGTCAACAGCTCCGCCGCGGTGGCGCCTGGCAGCGCACCGCCGGTGACGAAGCCGAAGTACCTCGGCCCTGTCGATGCGACGAGCGCGGGCTCGATCGCGGTGACCAGTTGCTCGATCACCGCGGAGGGAGCGATGCCCTCGTCGTCGAGCGCGCCGAGCGCGTGCAGCACGTGGTCGCGATCGAACGGCTCGGCCACTGGCCCGGTGCGGGCTCGCAGACGGTGATCGGCGACGCGAGCCGCCGCCGATGCGAACAGGGTGTGGAGGTCGTCGGGCACGACGTGACCGTACCGAACGGTCGCGCCGTGCCCGAGTTGCCGCCGATCGTCAGGGCACGGGTGCTGCCGCGACGAGGATCAACGACGGGTTGGCGATGATCGTCGAGCTGTTGCCCTTGAACGTGATCGTGTTCGTCCCGGCGTGGACCTCGGACATCGGGATGTTCGGGATCGACAGGCTGCGCCAGGCGTAGGTGCTGTCGTTGGGGGCGTCCCACGGGATGGTGTGGAACGGGCCGCCATTGATCGACACCTGCGGCTGGGTCTCGTCGAACGAGTAGGCGTTCATCACGACCTTGACGGAGGTCGGGGTCTGCGACCATTCGACGCCCGTGACGGTCCGGCTCACGCCGTCGGTGGGTGCCGAGAACCCCAGCTGCACCTGGGCGTCGCCCTGGATCGACCGCCCGCTGAGCGCGTTGCCGAGCTCGATGTCGAAGCCGCGGTCACGGTAGGTCTTGGGGCCGTCGAAGCCGAGGTTGTCCCACGCGAACGAATGGTCGAACTGGGTGCCGCACGCACACGGCTCGATGGACTTGCGCGCGTTGTAGTGGGCGTCGTCCAGCCACACGAGCCCCTGTGAGAACGCCAGGCCGCCGGGGATGTCCTCGACCGCGAGCTGCTTGAGCGTGGTCGAACCGGCGTCGGTGCCCCACACCTCGATGTGCGTCGTCGAGACGCGCACCTCGATGTGGTTCATCGCCGCGCTGCTGCCCTTGGTGATGCAGTTCGGACGGCTGTTCTGCACCTCTTGGTAGACGTTGTTCACCGAGGTGAAGATCACGCCGACGCCGGTGGTGTCATCCTGGCCCGCGCAGCCCGTGTCGAGGGCGAAGCCGATCTCGTTGATCGCGTGGGGTGTCGGCTGCACGCTGATCTCGCGGCGCACACCGGGGACCGGCTCGCCCGTGATCACGAACTCGGGCCACGCGGCGTGCGTGCCCTCGGAGTCCGCGCTGACGTCGAACACGACGGTGCCGGTGCGCCCGGCGAAGCTGAACGGCTGCTTGGGGTAGGCGTTGATGGTGGCGACGGAACCGCCGTCGTTCAACGACTCGACGTACTGGCCGTTGCAGATCTGAGCGTCCGCCGGCGGCGGGGTCGGGGCGCCGTTGGCGCACGCGTTGTGCGAGGGCACGATCCCGTTGATCTCCGAACCGGGGTTGGCGTCGGCCACCCGGCTGACGCCCCACAGCACCGGATCCAGATCACCGGTCTGGGTGCCTCCGTTGTGCGGTGCGTCGAACGTCTCGCAGAACGACGCCGCATCACCGAGGCCGCACCCGGGGCCACCGGGCGTGGTCGGCGTCGTCGACGGGGT
>JAODBQ010000418.1 GCA_025464045.1 Ilumatobacteraceae bacterium | reverse complement strand
CCTGCTGTTCCTGATGGCGGTCGCGCCGGTGCTGCCGTGGCGCAAGGCGAGCCAGGAGCTGCTGCGCGAGCGGTTGTTCTGGCCCGCGTGGGCCGGCGCCGCCGCGCTCGCGTTCAGCGTGTTCGTCGGCGCCGACGACCTGTGGGCGCTCGTCGCGTTCGCGCTCGGCGGGTTCGCGGCCGGCGCGGCGGTGCGCCAGCTGGTGCTCGCGTCGCGTCGCCAGGGCTGGCGCGGCGTGCTCGGCCGGACCAACGGCGGGATGATCGTGCACCTCGGGGTGATCATCATCGCGGTCGCGCTCGCCGCGTCGAACAGCTTCAGCAAGGTCAGCGAGCTGCAGCTCACCGCGGGCAAGGTGGCGTCGTACGACGGGCACACGTACGAGCTCGTCGACGTCAGCGGCTTCAGCGACGCGCGGTCGACGGGCGTGCGCGCGAGCATCAAGATCGACGGCGGTCAGGCGTATGCGCCGCGCCAGACGACCTACACCAACTTCGGGCTCACCGTGCCGACGCCGAGCGTGAAGAGCGGCGTCGCCGAGGATCTCTACCTCACGCTCGAGGGCACGCCACAGGCCGGTGACACGACCGCGCTCATCAAGGTGGCGGTGAAGCCGATGATCCTGTGGCTGTGGGTCGGCGGCGCGTTGATGGCGGCCGGCACCGTGCTCGCCGCGTTCCCCGGTCGGCGCCGCCGCCGCCCGACCGATCCCGTGTCCGCGCCGATCATCGAACGGGAGACGGTCGATGTCTGACGGCAGCCCCGGCGACACGTCGTCGCACGCCGTGCCGACGTCCGACAGCCCCGGCGACGGCGGCGACGGCCAGCGCGTTCGCCGACGCCGGCTCGCGCCGTTCATCGCGCTCGCCGTGGCGCTCGTGCTCGGGGCGTTGTTCGTCGTCCTCGCCACGAGCGAGACGAGCCCCAGCGACGAGGTGTCGAGCTTCGCGGTGGGCAAGCCCGCGCCGCAGATCACGGGCACGACGCTGGACGGCAAGGCGTTCGACCTGAGCCGGCGCAAGGGCAGCTGGGTCGTGCTGAACTTCTTCAACACCACGTGCCTGCCGTGCCGGGCCGAGCACCCGGAGCTCGTCGCGTTCTACGACCAGCAGCAGTCGCTCGGCCTCGCCGGCGCCGAGCTGTACACGATGACGTGGGGCGCCGACCGGGACGCGGACGTGCGGACGTGGTTCGTCGACAACGGCGGGGACTGGCCGGTGGTGGACGACACCAACGGCAAGAACGCGGTGTCGCTGGGGGTGGCGCAGGTGCCGGAGACGTGGATCGTCGATCCGCAGGGCGTGATCGTCGCCCGCATCCCGTCGCAGATCACGGCCGACTCGCTGTCGCGGCTGGTCCAGCAGTTCCGCGACCAAGAGGCCACCGAGGGGTCCAACGGGGGGTCCACTGCTTGAGTTGGCAGCGTCAGCTCAAACGTTGGCCCGGATGGGTGCTGCTCGTCCTGGTCGTCGTCGGCTTCCTCGCCGTCGGCTCCACCCGAGACGCCGGCCCGCGCACGCCCGACGAGCGGCTCGAGGACATCAGCTCGCGCCTCGCCTGCCCGATCTGCGACGGCGAGAGCGTGTTCGAGTCGCGCAACAGCGACTCGGAGGCGATTCGCACCGAGATCAAGGCCCAGATCGCCCAGAGCAACCTCAGCGACACGCAGATCATCACCTACATCTCCGACCGCTACGGGGCGCGTGTGCTGCTGGTCCCGAAGGCGTCCGGCATCGATGCGCTCGTGTGGGCGCTGCCCGTGGCGGCGCTCGTCTGCGCGGTCATCGGCTTGATCTTCGCCTTCCGACGATGGCGTCTCGCCGCTGACACCGTTCCCGACGACGCCGATCGTGCCTTGGTCGCTGCCGCGATGGCCGACGACGCGCGCGCGGACCGCGGCGACGATCGCGAGGACCACGACGAGGCAGGGGCGTGACCGGTGAACCCTGATCGCCTGGCCGAGCTCGAGGAGGAGCGACGCTTCCTGCTGCGTTCGATCGGGGACCTCGATCGTGAGCGCGAGGCGGGCGACGTCGACGAGCACGACTACGTCACGTTGCGCGACGGTTACGTCGCTCGTGCCGCTGCGGTGCTGCGCGAGATCGAGGACGGCAAGGCCGCGCTGCCCGGCAAGCGTCGGCGCCCGCGCGTCATCGTCGGCGCGGTCGTGGCGACCCTCGCCATCGCGACGTTGGCCGGCTGGATGGTCGCCCACTACTCGGGGCAGCGCACCGAGTCGTCGGCGGCCGCGCCGCTCGTCGGCGACGAGATCAGCCAGCAGCTGGCGCGGGCCCGCGTCGCCTTCTCCCAGCAGGACTCGAACACCGCAGTCGACGCGTACAAGCGGGTCCTGCAGCTCGATCCGAACAACGTCGAGGCGACGACGTACGCCGGGTGGCTGATCGTCACGTCCGGGTTCCAGAGCGAGCAGTCGTCGGTGGTCGACATCGGGGTCGGCCAGATCCGCCGGGCGATCTCGATCGATCCGACGTACCCGGACGCGCACTGCCTGCTCGGCGTCGCGCTGGCCAGGTTCGTGCAGGCACCCGACCCCGCCGGCGCGCAGACCGAGCTGACGACGTGCCTCGCCAACAACCCGCCGGCGGAGGTCCGTCAGCTCGTCGGACCCGTGCTCGCCTCGCTCGACCCGACGGCGTCCTCGGTACAGGACAGCAACGCTCCGGTCACCACCTGAGTCGTCGAACTGCCGCCGCGGCGACGGCCGGCGCGTCAGACGTCGGGGGGTGGCCACGCCTTGGCCGAGACGAACACCCCGTCCTCCCGGCGCAGCACCCACGTGCTCGCCTTGCGCCAGTCCGGCTCCGACAGCAGCTCGCACCCGCGGCGCACCAACGCACCGACGACCTCGGGGATCACGTCGCCGTGGCTGCACATCACGGCGCCGTCAGGGACGGACGCGAACAGCTCCATCACCGACGCGGCGCTCGAGCCTTCGGCCAGGCGGTCGTCGACGTGCACGGGCTCGCGCAGCAGGTGCGCGAGCGGCTCGAGCGTCTGCATGCAGCGCAGGTACGGGCTGCTGATCAGGATCGTCACGTCGCGCCGGGCGAGCTTGCGCGCGAGCACGGCGGCCTGGCGCTCGCCCGCCTTGCTGAGCGGACGCAGCTCGTCGTCGCCGTCGGCGTCGTGACGTTCGCCGGCCTTGGCGTGGCGGACGAGGTAGAGCATCGTCCTATCGCTCGCGGGTTGCGCGCATGTGCCTGGCCGAGAGCTGGCGCACCATCAGCGCGTAGACGACCCCGCTGAGCATGCCCACGACCGCGATCCCGAGGTTCAGCGGCAGGTACTTGTGCAGTTGGTCGGCGAGGTCGTGCAGGCGCGCGTCACTGTCGCTGGTGTTGCGCAGCTGGGAGACGATGCCGGCGGCGGAGAAGATGCCCAGCAACGGCACGAGGCCGTAGCAGACCCACCACAGGTTGATGATCCCGGGCACCCTCTCGTCGCGCCAGCTCGGGTCGCCGGGGCCGATCTCCGGAGCGCTGGCCTTCCACAGTTCGCGGAACATCAACCACGGCACGGCGTAGACGACGCATGGCGGGGTGAACCAACCACCGATCGCCCAGCCCGGTGCGAACCGCAGCCCGGGCCGTCCGAGGGCACGGACGTTGTTGGCCATCCGGTACATCCAGATGATCGTCAGCACGGCGATCGGCACGACGAGGTAGCCGGCGATGCTGCCGATGTTCAGCCGCGACGCATTGGCGAAGTTGTCCTTGGTGATCTCGCCGTCGGCGAACTGCTGCGCCTTGTGCGCGAGCTGGACGGTGGCGACGATGTTCAGCGCGCTCAGCGGGACGTAGATCAGCAGCAGCACCCACAACGCCTTGGCGACCGCACCGATCCGCTGCACGTTGCGGTTCACCGCGCCGACGTCGCCATAGGCCACGTACCCCGGCGGCGGGCCCATCGCGGGCGGGGGCGGCGGCATGTCGGTCATCGGCGGCCATGGTACGCGCCTCGCGAGCCGAGGTTCCCGATGGCAGGCAGACTGGCGCGATGGGATTCTTCGATCGCAACCGCAAGGAGCTCGAGGCTCGTGGTTACGACGCCGCCAGGTTGCCGCCGGGTCAGTACCTCACCGACCGGTTTCCGGTGCTGCACGTCGGCGATGTGCCCGAGTACGCACCCGGTGAGTGGAGTCTGGGCGTCGACGGTCTGGTCGACCATCCGTTCACGATCGACTTCGAGGAGCTGGTGGCGATGCCGTCGGTGTCGTTGACGTTCGACATCCACTGCGTCACCAAGTGGAGCAAGTTCGACACCACGTGGCGCGGCGTCCGCGTGCGCGACCTCCTCGAGCGGGCCGGTGTGGCGCCCTCCGCCACACACGTGATCGAGCACGCCGAGTTCGGCTACACGACCAACGTGCCGCTGGCCGACATCACCACCGACCAGGCGATCGTCGCGTACGCGTTCGAGGGCGAGCCGATCGAACCGATCCACGGCGGCCCGGTGCGGATCGTCGTGCCCCACCTCTACTTCTGGAAGAGCGCCAAGTGGGTCCGCACCCTGGAGCTGCACGACGGCGACCAGCCCGGGTTCTGGGAGCAGAACGGCTACCACAACCACGGCGACCCGTTCCGCGAGCAACGCCACTGGGGCGATTGAACCTTCCGGCCATCGCTGTCGACGCAAGCACGGAACGTGCCCATTGGTGAGCAGATGCGGTGCTCGCGTCGCTGCTGCGGCCGGGCGCCGAGGCCTCAGCCGATGATCTTGAGGCTCGGGCTGAACACCTTGCGTGGCTTCAGCTCCGTGGCGATCCGGGTGGCGATCGCCTGGAACGCCTGCGAGATCTCGCTGTCCGGGTTCACCGCGGTGATCGGGTGGCCGTCGTCGCCGCCCTCGCGGAGCTGCTCGATGAGGGGCAGCTGGCCGAGCAGCGGCACGCCGAGCTCGTCGGCCAGCAGTTGGCCGCCCCCGGCACCGAACAGCTCGTAGCGCTTGCCGTCGTCGCCGGTGAACCAGCTCATGTTCTCGATGATCCCCTTCACCGGGAGATGGACCTTGTCGGCCATCGCCGCGCTGAGCCGGGCCACCTTCTGGGCGGCCGGCTGCGGGGTGGTGACGACGTACACCTCGCCGCGCGGCAGGTACTGGCTGAGGCTGAGCGCGATGTCGCCGGTGCCGGGTGGCATGTCGACGAGCAGGAAGTCCGGCTCGTCCCAGTAGACGTCGGTGAGGAACTGCTCGAGCGCCTTGTGCAGCATCGGGCCACGCCAGATGATGGCCTGGCCCTGCGGCACGAAGTAGCCGATCGAGATGCACCGCACGCCGTAGCTCTCCGGCGGGATCAGCATCTGGTCGATCACCGTCGGCTCGCGGTCCTCGGTCCCGAGCATGCGCGGCACCGAGTAGCCGTAGATGTCCGCGTCGACGACGCCCACCGAGTAACCCTGCGAGGCCAGCGCGACGGCGAGGTTGACCGTGACGCTGCTCTTGCCGACGCCGCCTTTGCCGGAGGAGATCAGCAGCGGCCGCGTCTTCGAGCCCGTCTCGCTGAACGGCACCTTGCGGCCTTCGGCATGGCCATGTGCCTGACCCTGACCGGCGGTCGCCGCGGGGCTGCCGTGGAGCTTGATCCGCAGATCCTCGCGCTCCTGGTCGGTCATCACGGTGAAGTCGAGGTCGACGGCGGACACGCCGTCGAGGGGCAGGACAGCGTCGGTGACGCGCTTCTGGATCTCGTTGCGCAACGGGCAGCCGACCACCGTGAGCGCGATGAGCACCTGCAACGTGCCGTCGGCGCCGAGGGCGACGCTGCGCACCATGCCGAGATCGACGATCGACCGATGGAGCTCGGGATCCTGCACGGGGCGCAGCGCGTCGATGATCTGCTCATTGGTCGCGGTGGGCATCGCGGGGGCCCTTTCTGCCGGGGATCGTCTGCGGAGGTGGCGGATCATGCGGCGGAGGTGCGCCGCGGCGAATTACCACTACGCAGATAGGTAGATTACCGGTGTGGGGATCAACCGGAGCAGTTCGACCCGGGGCAGTCCGATCCCGACCGGTTCCTTCACAGCCACCGTGTCGGCGATCACGGACGCCTTCGGCGATCCGACTCGTCGTGGCATCTACCTGTTCACGCGAGACGACGATGGAGGGGTCACCGCGGCGCAGGTCGCGGAGCAGTTCAAGCTGCACCCCAACGTCGCCCGTCACCACCTCGACAAGCTGGCCGCCGGCGGGTACCTCGAAGTCGCCGTCGAACGTGCCGAAGGCGCAGGCGCCGGCCGCCCCTCGAAGCTCTACCGCGCCGCCGGCGACACCGCTGTGGACGTGCCCGTGCGCAGCGAGGACCTCGTGCTCTCGCTGCTCGGCCGTGCCCTCGCGCTGCTGCCCGCCGATCAGGCCGAGGCGATGGCGGAGGAGGTCGGGCAGGAGTACGGCCGGGCGATGGCGCTGTCGCTCACCGGGCCACGCGCCGCGGACGCCGCGCTCGCCGTCGGGCAGCGCTCGCTGCGTTCGGCGATGCAGTCGGTCGCCGATGCGCTCACCGCGCACGGCTTCGCCGCGCACACCGACAAGCGCAACGACCAGCTGCGGATCATCAGCAACCACTGCCCGTTCGGTGACGTCGCCATCGAGCACCCGGTCGTCTGTGCCGTCGACCGCGGGATGGTCAAGGGCATGCTCGCCGCCCTCTACGGCGACACGGACGTCTGCACCGAGTCGTCGCTGCCCCGCGGCGACACGTTCTGCGCCACCACCGTCTGACCCGGCTGGCTGACCGGCTTGCTGGGGTCAGTGGCGGATGGCGGAGTACTCGAGCACGCGGGCCATCACCTCGTCGTCGGCCTTGGCCGTCGAGCCGCAGTCGAACGGCGGCTGCGGGTCGTACTCGATCATCAGCTGCATGGCCTTGGCCGCCGTCTCGTCGGCGATGATCTCGACGAGTCGCAGCGCCATGTCGATGCCGCTGGACACGCCCGCCGCGGTGATGATCCGTCGTTCGAGGTGCTCGACGACGCGATCGGCCACGGGGATCGCCCCGGTCGAGGCGAGCGCGTCGTAGACGCTCCAGTGCGTCGTCGCCGTGAGGCCCGTGAGCAGGCCCGCACACCCGAGCACGAGTGAGCCGGTGCACACCGAGGTGGTGAACGTCGTCGTCTCGTGCACCGCACGCACCCAGTCGAGGACCCGCTCGTCGTGCATCAGGGCCCGCGAGCCGATGCCGCCCGGGACGACGAGGATGTCCGGGTTCGTCACCTCCTCGAACGTCGCATCGACACAGATGCCGAGCATCCCGTTCTCCGTGCGCACCGTGCCGCGCTCGTGGCCGACGAACACGACCTCGTAGTCGGGCAGGCGCTGCAGCACCTCGTACGGCCCGACGGCATCGAGCGCGGTGAACTTCGGGAACACCGGGATCGCGATCTGCTTCATGGTGGGTCCTTTCCTGGTTCTGGACATCGTCCGACCCCGGCCCGCCCGGTCAACCGATGACCGGTTGGGGATGTGTGCGTTTGGGGTGGGGGGAGGGGATCACGCGACGCGGAAGCGCCGGCGGTAGGCGTCGGGGGCGACGGCGAGGTGGCGGTGGAACGCGCGGCGCATCGTCTCGCCGGTGCCGAAGCCGCACGACGCGGCGATCACCTCGAGCGTCGTCGAGGTGGTCTCGAGGGCGCGGCGCGCCGCCTCGACGCGCACCCGTTCCACGTAGCGGCCGGGCGGCTCGCCGACCTCGTCGGTGAAGACCCGGGTGAAGTGGCGCACGCTCATCATCGCCGCCGCGGCGAGCGTCGCGAGGCGGTGGTCGCCGCCGGGCGACGCCTCGATCGCGGACTGCACGTCGCGCACCAGCGTGCGGTCCGCCCGGCGCGTCCACACCGGTGCTGCGAACTGGGTCTGCCCGCCCGGTCGATGGAGGAACATCACCAGCCACCTGGCCACGGTCTGCGCGACGTCGGCGCCGTGGTCGTCCTCGACGAGTGCGAGCGCGAGGTCGATGCCGGCGGTGACGCCTGCGGACGTCCACACGTTCCCGTCGCGTCGGTAGATCGGATCGGCGTCGACGTTGAGGGCGGGGAACTCCTCGGCGAGACGGCGGGCCCGGGCCCAGTGCGTGGTGACGGTGCGGCCGTCGAGGAGGCCGGCCTGGGCGGCGAGGAAGGTGCCGGTGCACACGGTCGCCAGCCGGCGCGACCGTGCCGCGGCGCCGGCGACCCACTCCAGCAGCCGGGCATCGGCGCGGGCGGCGTGCACCCCGTCGCCGCCGGGCAGCAACAGGGTGTCGATCGCCAGCTCGGCGGTCGGGAGCGGATCCGTGAGCAGGCGCAGCCCGCTCTCGGTGGTGATCACCTGCTCGGCGAGCGAGCACAGCGTCAACCGGTACCCCGGGCGTCCCGCGGCGGCGAGGACCTCGGTCGCTCCGGCGAAGACCTCGTACGGCCCGATCGCGTCCAGCGGCTGGACCCCCGAGAACACCAGGATGACGACGTTGCGGCGCTCGTCGGAGCGGTGGTGGGGCGGCGGATCGAGCACGAGGTCATCTTCGACGGGGCACGACGTGTCGTCAACGACACGATCCCCACGATTCAGGACACGCCAGGAGACGGTGGGATGACGCGCAACCCCGTACGCTGTTTCCCGCCTCCGACCGAAAGGACCGCTGTGGACGTACGCATCGGTGTCACCCAATCCCCGCGCGAGATCAACCTCGAAGTCGCCGACGACACCGATCACGGCGCGCTCAAGGCCAAGGTCGAGGCCGCGCTGTCCGGGGCGGTCGACGTGCTGTGGCTCACCGACCGCCGTGGCCGCGAGGTCGGCGTGGTCGCCGCGAAGATCGCGTACATCGAGCTCGGCACCGCCGACAAGGATCGGAAGATCGGGTTCGGCGACTGACGCCCGTCGCCGTTCCGTCTCGATGAAGGGCATCATCCTCGCCGGTGGCACCGGCAGCCGGCTCTGGCCGATCACGCGCGGCGTCAGCAAGCAGTTGCTCCCTGTGTACGACAAGCCGATGATCTACTACCCGCTGACGACGCTGATGCTCGCAGGCGTCCGCGACGTCCTCGTGATCACGACGCCGCACGAGCAGGGGCCGTTCGTGGCGCTGCTCGGCGACGGTTCGCAGTGGGGCATCAACCTGCACTACGCCGTGCAGCCAGAGCCGAACGGCCTCGCCCAGGCGTTCGTGATCGGTGCCGACTTCGTCGCCGGCGGACCGTCGGCGCTGGTGCTCGGCGACAACATCTTCTTCGGTCACGGCCTGGTCGATCAGCTCCAGCGCGCCCAGTCGGCTGCGGCCGGTGCCGGGGCGACCGTGTTCGGCTACCGCGTCAGCGACCCAGAGCGCTACGGCGTCGCCGAGATCGACGCGGACGGTCGGGTGTTGAGCATCGAGGAGAAGCCGGCTGCACCGAAGAGCAACTACGCGGTCACCGGGCTGTACTTCTACGACGAGCAGGTCGTCGACATCGCTGCCCGCCTGCGGCCGTCGGCGCGCGGCGAGTACGAGATCACCGATGTCAACGCCGAGTACCTGCGTCGCGGGCAGCTGCGGATGGAGGTCCTCGGTCGCGGCTACGCCTGGCTGGACACCGGCACCTACGACTCGCTGCTGGAGGCGGCAGGGTTCGTGCACACGCTCCAGGCGCGCCAGGGGCTGCAGGTGGCGTCGCCCGACGAGATCGCGTTCAACGCGGGCTGGATCGACGCCGCCACCGTGCGCGCCACCGGCCGGTCGATGAGCAAGAACCCGTACGGCGAGTACCTCCTCCGTCTCGCCGACGGATCGAGCGGGTAGGGCCGCCAGCCGTGCCGGGTCTGCTCGACCGCTCCTTGCTGTTCGTCACCGGCAAGGGTGGCGTCGGCAAGACCACCGTCGCGGCAGCACTGGCGGAGTCAGCGGTCCGCCAGGGCAGGCGCACGCTCGTCTGCGAGATGGATGCGAAGGGTGCGCTGGCCAACGCCTTCGACGTCGGTGATCTCGAGTTCGAGCCGACCGAGATCCGCCCGGACCTGTTCGCGATGGCGATGAACACCGAGGACTCGCTGCGCGAGTACCTGCGTCTGTTCGTGCGCATCCCGTTCGTCGGGCGGATCGGTCCGCTGGCGCGCACGTTCGACTTCGTCGCCGATGCCGCGCCCGGGGTGAAGGAGATCCTCGCGGTCGGCAAGCTGTGCTACGAGGTGCGCGAGCGGCACTACGACCTCGTCGTCGTCGATGCCGAGGCGAGCGGTCACATCGTCGCCCAGATCGCCGCGCCGAGCGCGATCCGCGAGCTCGTCCAGGTCGGGCTGGTGCGGGACCAGACGGACTGGATGATCGACATCCTCAGCGACCCGGCGCGCACGGGGCTGGTGGTGGTGACGACGCCCGAGGAGATGCCGGTGACGGAGACGATCGAGCTGCTCGACCGCGTCAAGGTGGAGACCTCGGTGGACATCGCCGCTGTCGTCGCCAACCGCGTGCTGCCGTCGCTGTTCTCCGAGCGCGAGGCGGAGGTGTTCGCCGCGCTCAGCAAGGCGATCCCCCAGGAGGAGCTGCAGGCCGCGACGAGCCGTCAGCTCGCCACCGTGTTCGACGCCGCCGAGCTCGCCGAGGCGCGGTGGCGGATCGGTTCGGGCCACCTCGCCCGTCTGCGCGACGCGCTGGACGATCACCTGCCGATGCTGTTCGTGCCGGAGCTGTTCACCAAGGCCGTCGGGCGTCGCGTCGTCGCGCAGGTGGCCGAGTCGTTGGAAGCAGAGCTGGACTGATGCCGACCCGCGCCCAGGTCGCCGTCGCCGAGCTGCTCGCGGCGAAGGAGATGGTGCTCGTCTGCGGCAGCGGCGGCACGGGCAAGACCACGATCGCCGCTGCGCTCGGGGCGCGAGCCGCGGCAACCGTCGGTGGCCGCGTGCTCGTCCTCACGGTGGATCCGGCGCGCCGGCTCGCCACCGCGCTCGGCGTGGGCCAGTTCGGCAACACTGAGGTGCGCGTGCCGGACGAGGCGTTCGCCGCGGCCGGGGTGAAGCCGCGCGGCGAGATGTGGGTGGCGATGCTCGACACCAAGGCCGGATGGGACGAGCTCGTCCGGCGCCACGCGCCCGACGCGAAGCTGCGCGAGCAGGTGCTCGCCAACCCGCTCTACCGCAACATCACGAGCCGGTTCGTGCACAGCCACGACTACATCGCGATGGAGCGGTTGCACGAGCTGCACGCGTCGGGCAGCTACGACCTGGTGATCATCGACACCCCGCCGTCGCGCAACGCGCTGGACCTGCTCGACGCGCCCGGGCGGATGCGCGACTTCTTCGGCAGCCGGCTGCTGCGCTGGCTGACGGTGCCGTACCGGTCCCGGTTGTTCACGATGGCGTCGAAGCCGTTCTACCAAGTCGCCGATCGGGTGCTCGGCTCACGGTTCCTGCAGGACATCGCCGAGTTCTTCATCCTGTTCCAGGCAATGGAGCCCGGCTTCGTCGCCCGCGCGAAGGAGGTCGAGCGGCTGCTCACCGACCAGCGCACGACGTTCGTGATCGTCTCGACGCTCGAGGCGGCGCCGGCCCACGAGGCCAGGTTCCTCGCCGAGGCGCTCGCCTCGCGCCACATGTCCCTCGGAGCCCTCGTGCTCAACCGCACCCTGCCCGCGAGCATCCGCGCGTCGTCGGCCACCAAGGCTGCCAACGAGCTGCGCGACGTCGCTGACGGGGCGCGGTTGACGAAGCAGCTGGCCAAGGACTCGGCGGGCAGCGTCGATCCTGCGGCGTCACCGTCCGAGGTGCGCGACGTGCTGATCGAGATCGCCGAGCGCTTCCACGACACCGCGATCGTCGCCGCGCGGGAGGCCGACCGCCGCCGCGAGCTCGCTGCTGTGGCGCCGATCATCGTCGACACGCCGACGATGCGCGACGACATCCACGACATCGCCGGATTGCTCGAGCTGGGCGCCTACCTGCTCTGACTCGCCGCACCGCGCGGAGCCTCAGGATGTGTGCTCGTGCAGGACGACGGGTAGGGGAACAGCGGCCCCAGAGGCAGCGGTGCGACGGTTCGCACCACCCAGGAGGAGGCGAGCGGCATGGAAGTCGAGTCGAATCGGACGACGTACGAGGACGAGACGCGCAGGGTGGCCACACCCGCCGTCGGCACGTTCCACGAGTCGCCGCCGTACGCGGATCCGACGTACGCCAGCCCGGTGACACCGGTGGTCACGCAGGTCACCCCGGTTGCAACCGTCGCCCCGGTCAGCGAGGTCCGCACCGTCAGCCGGTACGGGAGCATGATGCCGGCTGCGCTGATCGCCGGGATCGTCGCCATCGGTGCACTGATCCTCGGCGGGATCACCGTCGCCCGTGCCGGAACGGACACACCGTTCGAACAGCACGTCGTCAACGTCGCCGGCTTCAACGCCACCGCGCTGCTCGGCTACATCGAGCTCGCGTTCGGCGCGCTGCTGCTGATCTCGGCCCTCAGCCGGGCGCGCCAGGCGATCCTGTTCTTCGGCATCGTCGGGTTCGTCGCCTCGGTCGTCGGGATCTTCCAACCGACCGTGGGCAACGGTTCGCTCGGCCTGGAGCGCGGCTTCGCCGTCCTCGCGGCCATCCTCACCGCGGTCGTCGTGGTCGCGGCGTTCCTCCCGACCATCCGTCACAGCAGCAGCCACCTCGAGCGGATCTGACACCGGCGGGTGCCTGATCCGTGCGCATGACGGGCCCGTCGGCGCGGCGTTGCGCCGTGCCGACGGGCCCGTCTGGCACACTCGGTGGATGTCTTCGTTCGGCGAGCTCACCCGACGGCACACGACGCTGTCTCGCAACGAAGTCGGTCACCTCAAGCAGCTGATCACCGAGTGGGGCCTGCTGGCCGATCTGTGCTTCGCCGACCTGTTGCTCTACGTCCCGACGGCGAACGGATCGTGGGTCGTCGTCGGCCAGGTGCGGCCTGCGACCGGCCAGACGATCTACATGACGGACTACGTCGGGGTGATCGCCGACAACGAACGACCGCTGCTCAAGGCCGCGTACGACGAGGGCGAGATCTGCGAGGGCGAGATCGCCGTCTCCTCGCTCGCCGAGCCGGCGCGGATGATGGCGATCCCGATCCGCTACGACGGCCGTCCGATCGCCGTGCTCACCCGTGAGTGGACGAGCCGCTCGGGCCGCCTGTCCGGCGAGCTCGAGCGCACCTACCTCGGCATCTTCCAGCGGTTCGCGGCGATGATCGCCCACGGGTCGTTCCCGTACGGCGGGCCTGCCGGCGACTCCAGTGCCGCCCCGCGCGTCGGGGACGGGGTGATGGTCCTCGACGAGGACGCACGGGTCCGTTACGCCTCGCCCAACGCCGTCTCCGCGCTCCACCGGGTGGGGATCAGCGCCAATGCCGTCGGGCTGCGCCTCGCCGAGCTCGGGTTCAACGACAGCCCCGTGCGCAAGGCCTACGACACGCTCGCGCCGGTGATCGAGGAGTTCGATCAGACCGAGGACGTCACGCTCCTGACCCGGTGCATGCCGATCCTCTCCGGCGGCCCGGGCAGCGCGTCGGTCACCGGCGGGGTGCTGTTGCTGCGCGACGTCACCGAGGTGCGCAAGCGGGACCGGCTGCTGCTGTCGAAGGACGCGACGATCCGCGAGATCCACCACCGCGTCAAGAACAACCTGCAGACGATCTCGTCGCTGCTGCGACTGCAGGGGCGCCGGTTGACGTCGCAGGAGGCGAAGGCGGCGGTGGCCGAGTCGGTGCGCCGCATCCGCACCATCGCCCTCGTGCACGAGACGCTCTCGCGCGAACCCGGCGACGACGTGGCGTTCCTCGAGATCGTGCGACCGCTGCTGCGCCTCGCCGAGGAGGGCCTGCAGTCGGCCGACCGGCCGATGCGGTTCACGGTGCAGGGCGACGGTGGCCGGCTGCCGTCGACGATCGCGACCCCGTTGTCGGTGGTGCTCACCGAACTGCTGCAGAACGCGGTCGATCACGGGTTCCCGGAGAACGGTGGCGGAGGCAACGTCGTCGTGCACCTGCGCAACGAGGACGGTCAGCTGCACATCACCGTGATCAACGACGGGCGCGGCCTCGATCCCACGTTCGAGCTGAACAAGGCGACCGGACTCGGACTGTCGATCGTGCGGACGCTCGTGACCACCGAGCTCGACGGGACGATCGCGATGCGGCCAGGACGACCAGAGGACTTCGAGCTCGTCGGTCTCGGCGATCAGCCGAAGGGAGCCGGCACCGTCGTGCAGCTCACCGTCCCGGTCTGAACGAGTCGAGCGGGGAGACGACGCCGCGGCTCAGACGGCCTGACGGTGGTGGGCGACGTACCGGCGACGCAGCACGCGTCGCTCCTCCTCGGAGGTGCCGCCCCAGATGCCCGAGTCCTGGTTGGTCTCCAGCGCGTAGTCGAGGCACGCACGGTTCACCGGGCACTCCTCGCACACTTGCCTCGCCCGCTCGATCTGCACCAGCGCGTGCCCCGTGGTGCCCACCGGGAAGAACAGATCTGGATCCGTGTCGCGACACAGGGCGTCGCGGCGCCACGAATAGTCTGCGTTCGCCAGGGCAAGACTGGACGCGAGAATGCTCACTTCAACTCCCGGAGGGTCGGTGTTGCTGCGTGGGTGTCGGCTTCGTGAGGGCCGCCGCCGAGCTTCACACCGAACTCAGCAGGGTCGTTCACCGTTTGTTCACGCTAGGAAACAAACGGGCAGTTGACAAGGGGCAAGGCCCAGAAGACCGGCATAGTTCCTGGCGATGGGGGGTATCTGCAAATGGTTCACGTCATCGCTCACCGCGGGGCGTCACGTGCTGAACGCGAAAATACGGTCGAGGCTTTTCGTCGAGCCTTCGAAATGGGGGCCGACGCGGTGGAGCTCGATGTGCGTCGCACGGTCGACGGTGTGCTGGTCGTGCACCACGACGACCACCTCGCCGATGGCCGCGTGATCGTTGCCCTGGAGTCCGCCGATCTGCCCGAACACGTACCCACGTTCAGCGCCGCGTTGGATGCGTGCGCGGGGATGTGGGTGAACGTCGAGATCAAGAACGACCCCGACGACGCCGACTTCGATCCCAGCGATTCGATCGCCGACGAGACGATCGCCCACCTGTTGAACCGCGACCAGGACGCGCGCTGGCTGATCTCCTGCTTCCGCATCGAGACCGTCGACCGCTGTCGCCGCCTCGCGCCGCAGATCCGCACGGCGTGGCTGACGACGAACGTCCCCGAGGGCACCGCGTCATCGTTGGTCGAGCGCGGTCACTCGGCGCTGCACCCATGGGTCGGGACGCTGACGCGCGACGTCGTCGAGGAGTGCGGTCGTCGCGGTCTCGAGGTCAACACGTGGACGTGCGACGATCCGCCGCGGATGGCCGAGCTGATCGGGTGGGGCATCGACGGGATCTGCACCAACGTCCCCGACGTGGCGCTCACGGTGCGTGCGGGTGCACCAGGCTGACGGCGTCGGGTCGGTGCTCGAACTCGAGCCGCTGCGTCTCGCCGAGGTAGTCGCCGTCGAGCTGATACGGGAACGGCATCGCACTCGAGATCGTCAGGCTCGACAGGTCGGTGCGCAGGTCGAGGTGCTCACTGGGCTGCACCCCGCCGCCGCGGAGCGCGCCGCCGAGCGACCGCAGGATCGCGGTGAGCCGCATCGTGCGGAACGTCACGGCCACGAGTCCGCGTTCGAGCGTGGCGGCCGGGCTGAGGTCGAGCGGGCGGTTGCCGAGGAACGTGTACGGGTTGGTGTTGAGCACGATCGTGAAGTAGCCGTCGGGCACCTCGGCCGCGCCCGGGCTGTGGATCGCGAAGTGCGGATGCTTGCGGTCGTAGCCCCTGGCCCACGTCTGCACCGCGGCGTAGATGAACAGCGGATGACCGACCCACCGCTTGAACGCCGCGCTCCGCTCGACCTGGCGCACGACGGCCGCGTCGTAGCCGACACCGGTGTGGAAGCAGAAGTAGCGACCGTTGACGTGGCCGAGCCCGATCGGGCGGACGTCTTCCGCGGCGAGCCCGGCGGCGAGGTGCGCGGCGGCGACGATCGGGTCGTTGGGCATGCCGATCGTGCGGGCGAAGACGTTCGTCGAGCCGCCCGGGAGCACCCCGATCGCGGCACCCGTGCCGGCGACTCCAGTGGCCACCTCGTTGAGCGTGCCGTCGCCGCCGAAGCCGATGACGACGTCCACGCCGCGCCGCGCCGCGTCCTGGGCGAAGCGCGTCGCATGACCGCGTCGGTTGGTCTCGACGATCTCCACGTCGTGTCCGTGGTGGTCGTGCCCGCTGCTCAGGACGCGATGGACGACGACGGTGTTGCGGGCGGTCACCGAGGAGGCGAAGGCGTTCACCACGAGCAGGATCCGCACCCGCTCGACGGTAGCCGCACGGTCCGTCGCGGCCGTCGTGCATGCGGGTTGGGTCGATCACTGACCGACGGGTAACAATGGCGACCCATGAACGTCATCGTCTGTGTCAAGCAGATCCCGGACCCGGCGTTGCCCGGGGCGCTGGACCCCTCCACCAAGACCTTGAAGCGCGACGGCAAGCTGATCCTCGACGAATCGGACAGCTACGGCGTGGAGATGGCGTTGCAGCTGGTCGGCAAGGCGGGCGGTGGCGAGGTCAGCCTCGTCTCGATGGCGCCCAACGGTGAGACGAGCGGGATGCGCACGGCGCTCGCGATGGGGGCCGCTCGCGGTGTCCTCGTCAGCGATCCGGCGCTGCAGGGCACCGATGCGTTGACCACCGCGAAGATCCTCGCCGCGGCGGTCCAGAAGCTGGGCGGCGCGGACCTGATCATCGCCGCCACGGAGTCGAGCGACGGCTACACCGGCACCGTCCCCGAGCAGCTCGCCGAGGTGCTCGGGCTGCCCTCGATCACGTTCGCGAAGAGCGTCGACG
Source organism: Ilumatobacteraceae bacterium (assembly GCA_025464045.1). Lineage (GTDB taxonomy): Bacteria > Actinomycetota > Acidimicrobiia > Acidimicrobiales > Ilumatobacteraceae > JAODBQ01. The sequence continues at coordinate 2,228 of JAODBQ010000418.1, read as the reverse complement.
TCGACGGCACCACGCTCAAGGTCAACCGCCAGACCGAGGCCGGGTTCGACGAGGTCACCTGCACGTTGCCGGCGCTCGTCAGCGTCACGGCCGGCGTCGTCGAGCCCCGCTACCCGAGCTTCAAGGGGATCATGGCCGCGAAGTCGAAGCCGGTCGACACGGTCACCGCCGCCGACCTCGGGGTGAGCCCCGTCGGTTGGGCCGGTGCCGGTCAGGAGATCGTCGAGATCGGTCAGGCCGCAGCACGCCAGGCCGGCGAGATCGTGGAAGACGACGGAGAGGGCTACGCCAAGATCGTGGCGTTCCTCGAGAGCAAGAAGGTGATCTGAGATGAAGGTCTGGGTCTACGCACAGCAGGCAGAGGGCGCGCCCACGTCGGCGACGCTGGAGCTGCTCACCAAGGCACGATCGCTCGGCGACGTCACCGCGTTCCTCGCGGGGGATGCCTCCGGCATCGCCACGACGCTCGGCGAGTTCGGCGCCTCCAAGGTCTACGCCACGGGCGATCTCGGCGGGCACCTGCCCGGCGTCGCCGCGTCGACGGCGATCAAGGCGATCATCGACGGCGGCGACTCGCCGGACCTGATCCTGTTCCCGCAGAGCTACGAAGGTCGCGACGTGATGGCGCGCTTGTCGGTCAAGCTCGACAAGACGGTGCTCACCAACAACGTCGACATCGCCGTGGACGGCTCGACGGTGAAGGTCACCACGCCGGTGTTCGGCGGCAACGTGCTCGTCACCTCGTCGTTCAACGGCGACGGCCCGTACCTCGCCGCGTTCCGGCCCAAGAGCTTCCCGGTCGAGGCGGCCGGCGGTGGCGCGGCCGAGGTCGTCGCCGCTCCCGTCGGCGAGCTCGGCGCAACCGGTGGCGCGAAGGTCGAAGCCGTCCACGTCGAGGAGCACACCGGTCCGAAGCTGGACGAGGCGGCGGTCGTCGTGTCCGGTGGCCGCGGCCTCGGTGAGGCCGGCAACTACTCGACCATCGAGACGTTGGCGAAGCTCCTCAAGGGTGCGCCTGGCGCATCGCGTGCGATCGTCGACGCCGGCTGGGTGCCGTACAGCTACCAGGTCGGCCAGACCGGCAAGGTCGTCAAGCCGGACGTCTACCTGGCGGTCGGGATCTCCGGTGCCACGCAGCACATGGTCGGGATGAAGGGCTCCAAGACGATCATCGCGATCAACAAGGACAAGGAAGCCCCGATCTTCGGCATCGCCGACCTCGGCATCGTCGGCGACGCGCAGAAGATCGTGCCGAAGCTGATCGAGGCGCTGCAGGGACGCTGATCCCCTGACGAGCACTCGCCGATTGAACGCTGCGCCGTCGTTCCGCTGGCGCCTCGGTCCGTTGGCGCGGCAAGACTCGGCATCATCGACACCAACAACATCAACAACAGCGACGCCGAGGCAACCGTCAACGAGTTCATCCACCGGGTCGTCACCGGCGACTACCGCGGCGCCGGGGAGCTCGTCGCCGAGGACGTCGAGTACGACAACGTGCCGATCGGCAAGAACATCGGGCGCGACGCCCTGATCGGCTTCCTCGGGGCGATGATGAACGGCGTCGACGAGGTGGAGTTCGAGACCCATCGCCAGACGTCCACGGGCAACGTCGTGATGAACGAACGGACGGACCGGTTCCGCATCGGCAGCGCCTGGATCGCGCTGCCCGTGGCCGGTGTGTTCGAGGTCGGTGCGGACGGTCGGATCGCGCTGTGGCGCGACTTCTTCGACTTCGCCACCTTCCAGGACCAGATGGCCGCGCTGCCCCCGACATCGTGAGCTCCGTACCGGCGGACCTGGCGGCGATCACGGCCCGCCTGCAGATCCTCGAGGACCGCGAGGCCATCCGCGACACGTGGCTGGACTACTGCACCCGGCTCGACGTCGGTGACCTCGACCGGCTCGGCGACGTGTTCGCCGAGGACGCGGTGCTGGAGATGGACGGCCTCGGGCGCACCGTCGACGGCACGTACCGCGGGCGGCGGGCGATCATCGACGACTTCTACGCGCGCACCGCCAGCCCGGACGGACCGCCCGGCAGCACTCGCGCGATGACCGGCCACCTCAGCACCAACATGCGGATCGAGCTGGACGGCGACGAGGCGACCACACTCGCCTACTTCTTCGAGATCGTCGACGACAGCCTCGTGCTGATCGGCACGTACCAGCACCGGATGCGCCGCGAGGCCGACCGTTGGCGATTCGCGCAGCTGCGGATCACCGTGCGC